>JAOTWE010000028.1 GCA_029863065.1 Betaproteobacteria bacterium | reverse complement strand
CGCTCGAGCGGTACTGGGGCTCCTGCATCGCAAGCGCCACCAGGTCGTAGTCGGTCGGCTTGATTCCGGCAGGACCGCCCGCCGAGAGTTTCCCAGGCAACTTGCGGGAGTCGACCTCCACAAGACCGTCACGGCCCTTGACCGGCATGCGCACGCGCGCGCCTTCCTGGTTGATCAGGTCCGCTTCCGCGGGCAGACACACGAGCCGGGCGGCGTGCCCCGCGAGGAGCAGCTTCGTAGCGAGCAGCGAACCGTAGGACGCGCCGAAGATGAGGATGTTGTAGGGGGCGCTCATTAGTCAAGAACCCAGGCGTCGGCCGTGTCTCATAATGTGAAACGCGAATCCGCACATTATACGCTGATCAGAATCTTCCTTTTGCGGTGCGGCATTCCACTACATAAAATGCCACCCTATACATGCTCAGCCCACTCCCTAAAGGTATCGAGGTTCTCGGGCCCGCATCACCTGCGTTCGCTCGGATCCTGACGCCCGAGGCCTTGGCGTTTGTCGCCGAGCTGCACCGGCAGTTCGAAGCGCGCCGCGAGGAGTTGCTCGCAATGCGCGCCGCGCGCCAGAAGGAATTCGACGCCGGCAAGCTTCCCGACTTCCTCCCTGAAACGAAGAAGATTCGCGACGGGGACTGGACGATCGCCCCACAATCGAAGGACCTGCTCGACCGGCGCGTCGAGATCACGGGACCGACGGACCGCAAGATGGTAATCAACGCGCTGAACTGCGGCGCCTCGACGTTCATGGCGGATTTCGAGGACGCCAACTGCCCGACCTGGTTCAACATGATCGACGGACAGGTCAACCTGCGCGACGCGGCGCGTCGCACGATCACCTTCGAGCAGGGCGACAAGAGCTACGCGCTGAACGATAAGACCGCGGTACTCCTCCCGCGGCCGCGCGGCTGGCATCTGAACGAGAAGCACGTCACCGTGGACGGCAAGCAGGTCGCCGGCGGCATCTTCGACTTCGCGCTGTTCTTCTTCCACAACGCCAAGGCGCTGCTCGAGCGGGGCACTGGCCCTTACTTCTATCTGCCGAAAATGGAGTCGCACCTCGAGGCGCGGCTGTGGAACGACATCTTCAAGGCGGCGCAGGACGCGCTGCAGGTGCCCCAGGGCAGCATCAAGGCCACCGTGCTGATCGAGACCATTCTCGCCGCGTTCGAGATGGATGAAATCCTGTACGAGCTGAGGGAGCACTCCGCAGGCCTCAACATCGGCCGCTGGGACTACATCTTTTCCTGCATCAAGAAATTCCGCGCCAACGACAAGTTCTGCCTCGCCGATCGCGCGCAGGTGACGATGACGGCGCCGTTCCTGCGTGCCTACGCACTGCTGCTGGTGAAGACCTGCCACCGCCGCGGCGCACCGGCGATGGGCGGCATGGCGGCGCAGATCCCGATCAAGAACGACCCCGTGGCAAACGAGGCGGCGCTGGAGAAAGTGCGCCAGGACAAGCTGCGTGAGGTCACGGACGGCTGCGACGGCACCTGGGTGGCGCATCCGGGCCTCGTCCCGGTGGCGAAGGAGGTCTTCGACCGCCACATGCCGAAGCCGAACCAGTACGACAGGCAGCGGCCCGACGTGAACGTGTCGGCGAAGGACCTGCTCGATTTCCGCCCCGAGGCGCCGATCACCGAGGCAGGATTGCGCAACAACATCTCGGTCGGTATCCAGTACCTCGGTGCTTGGCTCGGCGGCAACGGCTGCGTGCCCGTGTTCAATCTGATGGAAGACGCGGCAACTGCGGAAATCTCGCGCTCGCAGATCTGGCAGTGGATCCGCAGCGACAAGGGCAAGCTCGACGACGGCCGGCGCGTCACCAAATCCCTGTTCCGGCATCTGCTGGCGGAAGAGCTTCCCAAAGTCAGGCGATACGTCGGCGAGGAGGCCTGGGCGGCGGGCAATTATTCCGAGAGCGCCGCGCTGTTCGAGAAGATCACCTCCGACGACAACTACGTCGAATTCCTCACCCTGCCGGCCTACGACCAGATCGACTGATCAGTCGATGCGCCACTCGTGGGCACACTTGCGGCAGCTCACGATCATGAATCTGGGCGTCGCGCCGACCAGGCGGTAAAGGCCATAGGTGCCGCAGGCCTCGCACGTCGAACGCTCGGCCAGATGCTGCGCCCGCAGCAGCATCCGCAGATAGCGCGCGAGCGCGTACCAGGCGATTGCGCCCGCCGCAAATGCCACCATCAGCACGATCGCTGCCTGCGCGCCGAACGCGCGCCCGGCGAGGTCCTCCAGCAGGGCGAACATGCCGAAACCGCTGACCAGGCAGGCCACGAGCCAGGCGTGGCTGGCGTAGAGCTGGCGCTCGTACCAGCGCCTGAAGCCGAGCTTGCCGATGGAGCCGGCCGGATTCATGCCGCGTATTGTAAATCTGCGCCTTTGCGCCGGGGCCTAGCCGACGCGTAACTCGACAACCGCCGGCGCATGGTCTGACGGGCGCTCCAGCTTTCGCGGCGCCTTGTCGATGGTGCTGGCCGTGCAACCCTGCGCCAGCGGCGGCGACAGCAGGATGTGGTCGATGCGCAGTCCGGCATTGCGGCGAAACCCCAGCATGCGGTAGTCCCACCAGGAGAAGATCTTCTCGGGCTGCTCGAACAGGCGGAAGCTGTCCTGCAGGCCCAGGGCGAGCAGCTCCCGCCACGCCGCGCGCTCGGGGTCGGAGACGTGCACCTGGCCTTCCCAGGCCTTCGGGTCGTGCACGTCGCGATCTTCCGGCGCGACGTTGAAGTCGCCGGCCACCACCAGGCGCGGGTGCTTCGTGAGTTCTACCCGCAAGTACTCGCGCAGCCCCGCGAACCAGCGCAGCTTGTACTCGTACTTCTCGGAGCCCACCGCCTGCCCGTTCGGGCAGTACACGCAAACCACGCGCAAGCCCTGCACGCCGGCCGCGATGACACGCTTTTGCTCGTCGGCGAATCCGGGCAGGTCCATGGCGATTTCGGCGAGCGGCGAGCGCGCGAGGATGGCGACGCCGTTGTAGGTTTTCTGGCCGTTGACCGCGCACGCGTAGCCCGCGTCCGCAAGCGCCGCGAGCGGAAACCCGGCGTCCGCGGACTTCAGTTCCTGCAGGCAGACGACGTCCGGCTGCGCGGCGGCGAGCCAATCGAGCAGCTGCGGCAGGCGCACCTTGATGGAATTCACGTTCCACGTCGCGAGCTTCATGCCGGCGACGCTGCGGACGCTAGCGCGGCGTGTAGGGACCGACCGCGGGTTCCTCGGCGGGCGGCGCGTCGCCGGACGGGGCGGGCGGCGCCGGCTTGGGCTCGGCCTGGCTGCGCGGCGGCAGAATGCCGGTGCGCGGGTAGCCCGCGTTGTCGAGCAACGCATGGTAGGCGCCCTGCTCGAAGCCTTTCTGCACGCTGGTGCCGACCGTGATGGCAGGCACGGAAAGGCTGCCCACGGATTTCTTCAGCTCCTCGGCCTGCTGCTCGTTGCTTACGCTCACCTCGCGGAAGGGCACACCGCGCTGGTTGAGCAGCGCCCGCGCGAAGCCGCAGGGTGCGCATTCGGGCGCGGTGTAGAGCGTTACCGGGTAGTTCTTCGCCGCGAGCTGTACCGCGTAAGGCTGATTGGCCGAGGCCGCAGCGGGCGTCACATCCACCGCGCGCTTGCGCACGTCCTTCGCCGAGGGCGGCGGCGGCGTGTCGGTGACGTGCACGCGGCCCTTGTCGTCGGTCCAGCGGTACAGCTGCGCGCTGGCGGCGCACGCGGCGCCCAGCAGCACGGCAAAGATCACGGTGCGCATGCGCGATCCTCCAGATTTTCCTGCCGTTGCCCCTACGTGGCGATCATACCACTGTGCCGCAGCAACGCCTCCACGCTCGGCTCGCGCCCGCGGAAGGCGCGGAACGATTCCGCAGCGGGGCGGCTGCCGCCGACCGCGAGCACCTCGTCGCGAAAGCGCGCGCCGGTGGGCGCATCGAGAACGTCGCGCGCTTCCTCGAATGCGGCATAGGCGTCGGCCGAGAGCACCTCGGCCCACTTGTAGCCGTAGTAGCCCGCGGCGTAGCCGCCCGCGAAGATGTGCGAGAAGCTGTTGGGAAACCGGTTCCACTCGGGCGGCACCAGCACCGCGATGCGCGCGCGCACTTCGCGCAGCAGGTCGAGCACGCTCGACTGCGCGGCCGGCTCGAAATTCCAGTGCAGCCGCATGTCGAACACGGCGAACTCGATCTGGCGCAGCATGGCAAGCCCGGACTGGAAGTTCTTCGCCGCGAGCATCTTGTCGTAGAGCGCGCGCGGCAGCGGCGCACCCGTGTCGACGTGGCGCGTCATGTGGCGCAGCACGTCCCATTCCCAGCAGAAATTCTCCATGAACTGGCTGGGCAGTTCGACGGCGTCCCATTCGACGCCGTTGATGCCCGAGACCGCAAGGTCATCGACCTGCGTCAGCAGATGGTGCAGGCCGTGACCGAACTCGTGGAACAGCGTCAGCACTTCGTCGTGCGTGAACAGGGCGGGCTTGCCGCCGACCGGGCGCGAGAAGTTGCACACCAGGCGCGCAATCGGCGCCTGCATGCTGTCGCCGCGGCGCCGGCGCGAGACGGCATCGTCCATCCACGCGCCCCCGCGCTTGGTATCGCGCGCGTACAGGTCCATGTAGAACTGGCCAACGAGCGCGCCGCGCGCGTCGCGCATATCGAAAAAGCGCACCTCGTCGTGCCAGAGCGGCGCGCGGGCGGGCGCAATGCGCACCCCGTACAGCGTCTCCACGAGCCGATACAGTCCCGCCAGCACGGCGTCCTCGGGAAAATACTGCTTCACCTCCTGGTCGGAGAACGCATAGCGCCGCTGGCGCAGCTTTTCCGAGGCGAACGACAGGTCCCAGGCCTCGAGCCGGGCAAGGCCCAGCTCATCGCGCGCGAAAGCCTGCAATTCCGCGAGGTCGCGCTCGGCATGCGGGCGCGCGCGCCGCGCCAGGTCCTCCAGGAACTCGATCACCTGCGCTGGCGAATCGGCCATCTTGGGCACCAGCGAAAGCTCGGCGTAGCTCGGGTAGCCGAGCAGCCGCGCCGCCTCGCGCCGCAGGGGCAGAATGCTCGAAATGAGCGGCGTGTTGTCGAGCTCGGGCTTGCCGAACTCGGAGGCGCGCGTAGCGCTGGCGCGGTACATCGCTTCGCGCAGTGCGCGATCCTCCGCATGCTGCATCACCGGCAGGTACGAAGGCATGTGCAGCGTGAATTTCCAGCCGCTCGCGCCATCCTGCTGCGCCGCCTGCAGGACGTCCGGCGGGATGCCGGCGAGGCGCGCTTCGTCCTCGATGACGATGGCGAAGGCGTTGGTGGCGTCGAGCAGATTCTCGGAAAACTTCGCCCCCAGGCGCGCCAGTTCGTCCTGGATCTGCGCATAGCGCGGCTTCACTTCGGCCGGCAGCTCGGCGCCGCCGAGGCGAAAGTCGCGCAGCGCGTTCTCGACGATGCGCTGCCGCGCGAACGTGAGGGCGGCGAACGCCGGCGAGTCGCGCAGCGCGCGGTACTTCGCGAACAGCGCCTCGTTGTGACCGAGCTCGGTCCAGAACTGGGTGAGCTTCGGCAGGTTCTCGTTGTAGGCCGCGCGCAGCTCCGGGTTGTCGAGCACCGCGTGCAGGTGCGACACCAGTCCCCAGGCGCGCCCCAGGCGCTCGCTCGCGTCTTCGAGCGGTTCGATGAACGTCTCCCACGCCGGCGGCGCCTGCTCGGCGCGCGCCACCGCGGCGCGCGCCTCGGCGAGGAGCAGGTCGATGGCGGGCGCAACGTGCGCGGGGCGGACATCCGCGTAGCGCGGCAATCCGGAAAATTCGAGCAATGGGTTATCGGGCAGTTTGTCCAATGGCGAGCTCCGTGGCGCGTACCGTGTTGGCGACCAGCATGGCGACGGTCATCGGCCCGACGCCACCCGGCACCGGGGTGATCCAGCCGGCGCGTTGCGCGACCGCCGCGGCATCGACGTCGCCCACCAGCTTGCCGTCCCCGCCACGGTGAATGCCCACATCGACGACGCAGGCTCCGGGCTTGACCATGTCCGCGCCCACGAGGCGCGGCTCGCCCGCGGCGGCGACCAGCACATCGGCCTGGCGCGCCAGTGCGGCCAGATGTGCGGTCTTGGAATGGCAGATGGTGACGGTGGCATCGTTTTGCAAGAGCAGGAGCGCCAGCGGCTTGCCAACGATGCTCGAGCGGCCGATGACCACGGCGTGCCGGCCGGCAAGGGGCACCGCCGCGTGCTCCAGCAGGCGCATGATACCCGCCGGGGTGCACGGCACGAACCGCGGCGTGCCGCGCAGCAGCAGACCGAGATTGTGGGCGTGGAATCCGTCGACGTCCTTTGCCGGCGATACCGCCGCCAGCACGCGTTCGGCATTCACCCCGCGCGGCAGGGGCAGCTGCACCAGGATCCCGTGCACGCGCGCATCGCCATTCAGCGCGGCGATGCGCTCCAGAACGGCGGCTTCGGCAACGTCCGCCGGCAACTCGTGCAACTCCGAGCGAACGCCGGTCTCTTCGCAGGCGCGGACCTTGTTTCGCAGGTAGATATGCGAGGCCGGATTGTCGCCCACGACGACGGCCGCCAGTCCCGGGCGCGCGCCGCGCGCAGCGAGCGCCTCGACCGCGGGCTTGAGGGTGGCGCGCACCTGTGCGGCGAGCGCCTTGCCGTCGATGATCTTCGCTGCCATGTGTTGCATAATACGATGACCCGCCGCGCAGCCCGAAAGCCATAAGCTGGAGGAATTGATGTCCGCCGTTCCCCAACACCCCGCAGCGAACGACAGCGACACGCTCGAAACCCAGGAATGGCTCGACGCACTGGAGGCCGTTCTCGAGCGTGAGGGGCCGGAGCGCGCGCATTTCCTGCTCGAGCGCCTGGTGGAGAAGGCGCGCACGAGCGGCGCCTACATTCCGTTCTCCGCGAACACGGCCTACCTCAATACCATCCCGCCGCACCTCGAGGAGCGCTCGCCGGGCGACGTGACGCTCGAGGAGCGCATCCGCTCGATCTGCCGCTGGAATGCGATGGTGATGGTAGTGCGCGCGAACAAGAACGACGACGAGCTCGGCGGCCACATCGCGAGCTTTGCGTCGGTCGGCACGCTGTTCGGCACCGGCCAGCAGCATTTCTGGCACGCGCCGCACGAAGGCCACGGCGGCGACCTGGTGTACTTCCAGGGCCATTCCTCGCCCGGCGTGTACGCGCGGGGCCTGCTCGAGGGCCGGCTCACCGAGGAGCAGCTCAACAACTTCCGCCGCGAGGTCGACGGCAAGGGCGTGTCGTCCTACCCGCATCCCTGGCTGATGCCGGATTACTGGCAGTTCCCGACGGTGTCGATGGGCCTGGGGCCGATCCAGGCGATCTACATGGCGCGCTACCTCAAGTACCTGCATGCGCGGGGCCTGGCCGACACCGCGAACCGCAAGGTGTGGGTATTCTGCGGCGACGGCGAGATGGACGAGCCCGAGTCGCTCGGCGCAATCGGCATGGCCGCGCGCGAGAAGCTCGACAACCTGGTGTTCATCGTCAACTGCAACCTGCAGCGCCTGGACGGCCCGGTGCGCGGCAACGGCAAGATCATCCAGGAGCTGGAAGGCGATTTCCGCGGCGCCGGCTGGAACGTGATCAAGGTGATCTGGGGCTCGTACTGGGATCCGCTGTTCGCGCGCGACACGGAAGGGCGGCTGCTGCGCGTTATGGAAGACACCGTCGACGGCGAGTACCAGAACTACAAGGCGAACGACGGCGCATTCGTGCGCAAGCACTTCTTTGGCAAGGACCCGAAGGTGCTGGAGCTCGTGTCGCGCATGACCGACGAGGACATCTGGCGCCTGAACCGCGGCGGGCACGATCCGCACAAGATCTACGCGGCGTATGCGGCGGCGGTGAAGCACAAGGGCCAGCCGAGCGTGATCCTCGCCAAGACCATCAAGGGCTACGGCCTGGGCAAGCAGGGCCAGGCGAAGAACCCGACGCACCAGCTGAAGAAGGTCGACACGGCGACCATCAAGGAGATGCGCGACAGCTTCAACATGCCGATCCCGGACGACAAGCTCGACGAGCTGCCGTTCTACGTGCCGGCGCCGGATTCGCCGGAAATGAAATACCTGCACGAGCGGCGCAAGGCGCTCGGCGGCTTCCTGCCGCAGCGCCGGCGCAAGGCCGACGCGGCGCCCGCGGTGCCGCCGCTTTCCGCGTTCGATGCCGTGCTCAAGGGCTCCGGCGAAGGCCGCGAAATCTCGACCACCATGGCGTTCGTGCGGTTGCTCACCGCGCTGGTGCGCGACAAGGATATTGGCAAGCGCATCGTGCCCATCGTGCCCGACGAGGCGCGTACCTTCGGCATGGAAGGCATGTTCCGGCAGCTGGCCATCTTCGCGCCGGAGGGTCAGAAGTATGAGCCGGTCGACCGGGACCAGGTGATGTACTACCGCGAGGACAAGGCGGGACAGATCCTGGAAGAGGGCATCAACGAGGCGGGCGCGTTTTCCTCCTGGATCGCGGCGGCCACCTCCTACAGCCACTCCAATGCGCTGACGGTGCCTTTCTACATCTTCTACTCCATGTTCGGCATGCAGAGGATCGGCGATCTGGCCTGGGCGGCGGCGGATCAGCGCGCGCGCGGTTTTCTCCTCGGCGCCACGGCCGGCCGCACCACGCTGAACGGCGAAGGCCTGCAGCACGAGGATGGGCACTCGCACATCCTGTCGTCGGTGATCCCGAACTGCGTGTCCTACGACCCGACCTACGGCTACGAGCTGGCGGTGATCGTGCACGACGGCCTGCGTCGCATGGTCGAGGAGCAGGAGGACGTTTACTACTACCTCACGGTCATGAACGAGAACTACGAGCACCCGCCGATGCCGCAAGGGGTCGAGGAGGGCATCCTCAAGGGCATGTACCTGCTGCGCGAATCGAAGTCCAAGGCCAAGGCGCGCGTGCAGCTCCTCGGTTCGGGCACCATCCTGCGCGAAGTCGAGGCCGCCGCCGAGTTGCTGGAAAAAGACTGGGGCGTAGCCGCCGACGTGTGGAGCGCGACCAGTTTCACCGAGCTCAGGCGCGAGGGGCTCGCCGCGGACCGCTGGAACCTGCTGCATCCCGAGGACAAACCGCGTACGCCGTACGTGACGGCGGCGCTGTCGAAGCGCCCGGCGGGACCGGTGGTTGCTTCGAGCGACTATATGAAGACCTTTGCCGACCAGATCCGGCCGTTCGTGCCGCGCGAGCGCGTGTATCGCGCTCTCGGCACCGACGGCTTCGGCCGCTCCGACTCGCGCGCCAAGCTGCGGCATTTCTTCGAGGTGAATCGCACCTTCGTGGTCATTGCGGCGCTGAAGGCGCTCGCCGAGCAAGGCGAGGGCAAGGCGAAGGCCGCGGCCGACGCCATCAAGAAATACGGCATCGATCCCGGCAAGCCGGATCCGACGACGGTATGAAGGAAATCAACGTCCCCGACATCGGGGATTTCAAGGACGTCGAGGTCATCGAGGTCCTGGTGAAGGCGGGCGACACGATCGCTGCCGAGCAGTCGCTCATCACCGTGGAGTCGGACAAGGCGACGATGGAAATCCCGGCGCCCGGGGCCGGCGTGGTGAAGGAAATGCGCGTCAAGGTCGGGGACAAGGTGTCGCAGGGCTCGCCGATTCTCATGCTCGACGAAACCGGGGACGCCGCAAAGGAATCGCCCGCGCCCGAGAAGGCCAAGGGCGCGCCGACGCCACAGCCGTCCAAGGCGACCCCGGCGCCCGCGGCATCGAGTTCAGGCCCGACGACGGTCGAGGTGCCCGACATCGGCGACTTCAAGGACGTCGCGGTGATCGAGGTGCTAGTGAAGCCGGGCGACACCGTGGCGCCCGAGCAGTCGCTCATCACCGTCGAGTCGGACAAGGCGACCATGGAGATTCCGTCGCCCGCCGCGGGCACGATCAAGGAACTGAAGATCAAGGTCGGCGACAAGGTGTCTCAAGGCTCGCCGATCCTGGTCCTGGAAGCGGGCGCAGCGCCGGCGAAACCGGCGGCGCGCGCGCCCGTGGCGCAGGCAGCATCCGCGCTCCCGGTCTCGGCACCCCACCGACCCCCCGTTCCGCTCGAGCCCAAGGAAGCCACGCAGACCAAGCCGCACGCCAGCCCTTCGGTGCGCAAGTTCGCACGCGAACTGGGCGTGGATCTCGCACGCGTGAAAGGCAGCGGGCCGAAGAGCCGCATCGTGCACGCGGATGTGCAGGCGTTTGTGAAGGGCGCGCTCGCCGCGGTGCCGGCGCCGGCGGCCAAAGGCACCGGGTTGCCGTTCAATCTGCCCGCCTGGCCGGACGTGGACTTCGCCAAGTTCGGACCGGTGGAAGCAAAGCCGCTGACGCGCTTGCAGAAGCTCTCGGGCCCGAACCTGCACCGCAACTGGGTCGCGATACCGCACGTCACGCAGTTCGACGAGGCTGACATTACGGATCTGGAAGCGTTCCGCAAGTCGAACACCGCCGAGACCGAGAAGCAGGGCTTCAAGCTCACCATGCTCGCCTTCCTGGTCAAGGCCTGCGTGACCGCGCTGCGCCAGCATTCGAACCTCAACGCCAGCCTCGATCGCGGTGGCGAGAACCTGATCCTGAAGAAGTACTACAACATCGGCGTGGCAGTGGACACGCCGGATGGGCTGGTGGTGCCGGTGGTGCGCGATGCCGACCGCAAGGGCGTGTTCGACGTGGCCCGCGAGCTCGCGGAGATCTCGAAGCTGGCGCGCGACAAGAAGCTCAAGCCGGGCGACATGCAGGGCGGCACCTTCTCCATCTCGAGCCTCGGCGGCATCGGCGGCACGGCCTTTACGCCGATCATCAACGCGCCCGAGGTGGCGATCCTCGGCGTGTCGCGCTCGGCGCTGCGTCCCGTGTGGACCGGGAAGGAGTTTTCGCCCCGGCTGATGCTGCCGCTGTCGCTCTCCTACGACCACCGCGTGATCGACGGCGCGGCCGCAGCGCGATTCACCGCCTATCTCGCCAGCGTGCTGGGCGACATCCGGCGCTCGCTCCTGTAGATGGCCGACCTCGACTGCGACGTCATGGTGCTTGGTGCGGGGCCTGGCGGCTACTCGGCGGCTTTCCGCGCCGCCGACCTCGGCCTGAAGACCGTGCTGGTCGAGCGCTACCCGGTTCTGGGCGGCGTGTGCCTGAACGTCGGCTGCATTCCATCGAAGGCGCTCCTGCACACCGCGGCCGTGATGGATGCGGCGCGCGCGCTTGCGGATCACGGCGTTAACTTCGGCGACCCCAAGGTCGACCTCGACAAGCTGCGCGCCTTCAAGGAAAAGGTGGTCGGCAAGCTGACCGCCGGCCTGGCGGCGATGGCGAAGATGCGCAAGGTGACGGTGCTGCAGGGCGTGGGCGCGTTCGCCGGCGCCAACCAGCTGGCGGTCGATGGCAAGGAAAAATCGAACGTGCGCTTCGCCAAGGCGATCATCGCCGCGGGCTCGCAGTCGGCGAAATTGCCGTTCCTTCCCGAGGATCCGCGCGTCGTCGATTCCACCGGCGCGCTGGAGCTGAGAAGCGCGCCGAAGAATCTGCTGATCATCGGCGGCGGCATCATCGGCCTGGAGATGGGCACGGTGTACTCCACCCTGGGTGCGCGGCTCGACGTCGTCGAGATGATGGACGCGCTCATGCTGGGCGCCGACCGCGACCTGGTCGCGGTATGGCAGAAATTCAACGCCAAGCGCTTCGACAACGTGATGCTGAAATCGAAGACCACCAAGGCCGAGGCGCTGAAGGAGGGCATCCGCGTCTCGTTCGAGGGCCAGGAGGCGAAGACGTACGACCTGGTTCTGGTCTCCGTGGGCCGCGTGCCGAACGGCAAGAAAATCGGTGCCGACAAGGCGGGCGTGCGTGTGGACGAACGCGGCTTCATCCCGGTGGATACGCAGATGCGTACCAACGTGCCACACATCTTCGCCATCGGCGACATCGCCGGCAATCCGATGCTCGCGCACAAGGCGGTGCACGAGGCGCACGTGGCGGCCGAGGCGGCCGCCGGGCAGAAATCGCATTTCGATGCGAGAGTGGTACCCGCGGTAGCTTACACGGACCCCGAGATCGCCTGGGTCGGGCTCACAGAGGACGAGGCGAAGAAGGCGGGAACGAAGGTCGGCGTGGCCAAGTTTCCGTGGACGGCGTCCGGGCGCGCCATCGCCAACGCGCGCGACGAGGGCTTCACCAAGCTCTTATTCGACGCCGAGACGCACTGCCTGCTCGGCGGCGGTATCGTCGGTACTGGCGCGGGGGACCTGATCAGCGAGCTGGCGCTCGCCGTGGAAATGGGTGCCGACGCCACCGACATCGGCAAGACCATCCATCCGCACCCGACCGTGTCCGAGTCGATCGGCATGGCGGCCGAGGCGTTCGAGGGCGTCTGCACCGACCTGCCGCCGCAGAAGAAGAAATGACGCAGGACGAATTGAAGCAGCTTGTCGCCCGCGAGGCGCTGAAGCACGTGGTCGAAGATGCCGTGGTCGGCGTCGGCTCGGGGTCGACGGTCAACTTCTTCATCGACGCGCTCGCCGGCATCAAGGGCCGCATCGAAGGGACGGTGGCGGCATCCGAGACGAGCGCCGCTCGCCTGAAGAAGCACGGCATCCGCGTCTTCGACCTGAATTCCGTGGACGAGCTGCCGGTGTACGTGGACGGCGCCGACGAAGTGAACGAGCACCTCTACATGGTGAAGGGCGGCGGCGGCGCGCTCACGCGCGAAAAGATCATCGCCGCCGTGGCGAAGCGGTTCGTGTGCATCTGCGACGCTTCCAAGCTGGTCGGCGTGCTGGGCAAATTCCCGTTGCCGGTCGAGGTGATCCCGATGGCGCGCGGCCATGTCGGGCGCGAGTTGCGCAAGCTCGGCGGCCATCCCGAGCTGCGCGAAGGGTTCAAGACCGATAACGGCAACCTGGTCATCGACTGCCACGGCCTCGTCATCACGGATCCGCCACGGTTGGAAGCGGACCTCAACAACATCGCTGGTGCGGTTACCAATGGCCTCTTTGCCCGCCGCCCGGCCGACCTGCTGCTACTGGGAGAAGCCGGCGGGGTACGCGCACTGAGCGCCCGAAAAGCGTAACATTCCAATCATATCAACATGATAGGCTGAGTGGTAATGCCCGAGCATACCTCCAAGCAATTCGACGCCGAGCTGGAAGCCGTGCGTTCGCGCGTGCTGCAGATGGGCGGACTCGTCGAGGAGCAGATCATCCGCGCCATGGAGGCCCTCGCGGCCGGTGACATGCCGCAGATCGAAAAGGTGATCGCCGACGACCATCGCGTCAACGCCATGGAAGTCGAGCTCGACGAGCTGTGCAGCCACATCATCGCGCGCCGCCAGCCGGCGGCCGTCGACCTGCGGCTGCTGATGACGGTGATCAAGACCATCACCGATCTCGAGAGGATCGGCGACGAGGCGGAAAAGATCGGCCGCATGGCGAAGCTCATCCATACCGCCGAGCGCCAGCACATGCCGCGCATGGACCTGTCGCCGATGGCCGAGCGGGCGCTGGCGATGCTGCGCCAGTCGCTGGACGCGTTCGCACGCCTCGACGTGTCGGAGGCGATGCGCGTGGTGAAGCTGGACAGCGAGGTCGACGACGCCTTCCGCGCCATCATGCGCCAGCTGATCACCTTCATGATGGAGGATCCGCGCACCATCACGCGCTCGCTCGAGATCCTGTTCATCGCCAAGGCCATCGAGCGCATCGGCGACCACGCCAAGAACATGGCCGAATACGTGGTCTACATGGTCAAGGGGCGCGACGTGCGCCACACCTCGATTGAAGAGGTGGAGAAGGAAATACTGCAGTAAATAGGGACAGACCCCATTCTTCTCATTTGAGATAAATGGGGTCTGTCCCTATTTTGTTGGCGGCACGTAACCTGAGGCCGCGTCGGCGCCTTCGCCGAAGAAGTGCTTTTCCATCTGCTCGGCGAGGTACTTGCGCGCCCGCGCGTCCGCCAGGTTCAGGCGGTTTTCGTTCACCAGCATGGTCTGGTGCTTGAGCCACTGCGCCCACGCCTCCTTCGACACGTTCTCGAAGATGCGCTTGCCGAGCTCGCCCGGGTAGGGCGGGAAGTCCAGACCATCGGCCTCGCGGCCGAGCTTGATGCATTTCACCGTTCTCGCCATGGCAATCAGATCCGCTTGAGGAACACTTTGGAACCGCGCTTCCAATTATAGAGCGCCTGTCGCTCGCCGGGCAGCGCCAAGGGGTCGGCGGCCTTGAAGCCCTGCGCCAGGAACCAGTGCGCCGCCCGCGTGGTGAGCGCGAACAGGCGCCGCACTTTCATCGTCCGCGCGCGCGCCTGGCATGCCTGTAGCAGCCGCTCGCCATGGCCCGCATCGCGCGCCTCCGGGGCCACCGCGAGGCAGGCGAGTTCGGCGCTTTTCTCGGGCAGCGGATAGATCGCCGCGCAGCCGAGGATCGCGCCGTCGTGCTCGAGCACGACGAAATTGGCAATCTCCCGCTCCAGGCGCTCGCGGCCGCGCTTCACCAGCGTGCCGTCGGCCTCGAGCGGTTCGATCAGGCCGAGGATGCTGCCGACGTCTTCGATGCGCGCCTCGCGCAGCCGTTGCATGGGCTCGGCGGTGATCATGGTGCCGACACCCGAGTGCGTGAACAGTTCCAGCAGCGCGGCCCCGGGGGTGCGCCGCGAAATCAGGTGCGCCCGGCCCACGCCGGCGGCGAGCGCGGCCAGCGCGTGGCGCAGGGCGCCCGTGGCGTGCGCGCCGAGGTCGGCCTTCTTCAGCAGTGCCTCGGCCTCGCGCGCGGTGAGTTCGCCGATCACCGCGCCTTTCTTGTTCGCGGGCAGCCGGTCGACGAAGAGGAGCAGCTTGTCCGCGCCGAGCGCGGCGGCGACGTTCTGCGCCACGTCCTCCCAGGACAGGTTGAAGACCTCGCCGGTCGGCGAGTAGCCGATGTGCGGCACCAGCACCACTTCGCCGGCCTCCAGGCGCCGGGCGATGGCCGTCGCATCGACCTTGCGCACGAGGCCGGTGAACTGGTAGTCGACGCCTTCGACCACGCCGATCGGCTGCGCGGCGATGTAGTTGCCCGACGCGACGCGGATCCCGGCGCCGGCCATCGGCGAACTGGGCAGGCCTTGCGAGAGCAGGGCCTCGATTTCCACGCGCAGCGCCCCCGCCGCGTGCTTCACCGCGACCAGCGCCGCCCCGCCGGGGACGCGCAAGCCCCTGGCATAGCGCGAGCGCAGGCCCTTGGCCTTCATCTCGGCCTCGATCTGCGGGCGCGCGCCGTGCACCAGCACCAGCCGGATGTCGAGCGCGGCGAGCAGGTTCACGTCCTGGATGAACCGCGCGAAGCGCGCGCGCTCGGTGATCAGCTCGCCGCCGAAGCCGATGACGAAGGTGCGCCCGCCGAAGGCGTGCAGGTAGGGCGCGGTCTGGCGGAACCAGCGGACGAACTCTTCGGGCTTGACGGGCGCGGTCATGGGCTCGCGCGCGATTCTAAGGCAAGGCTCAGAAATCGCCCGCGAGCGCGTTGAGCGCGGCGAGCGCCGCGATGGCGGCGGTTTCGGTGCGCAGCACCCGCGGTCCCAGGCGCACGGGCACGAAACCGGCCTCCACCAGCATCGCTTCCTCGTCCTCACCGAAGCCTGCTTCCGGCCCGGAGGCGAGCGCGGCGGCGCCGTCGAGCCGCGCCGCGGCGGCACGCATGCCGAGCTCGGCCTGGGGCGACAGCAGCAGGCGCGCACCGCCGCCGGCGGTTGCCCGGCAGTACTCGGCAAGCGGCAGGACCGGCAGCACCTCGGGAACGCGGTTGCGGCCGCACTGCTCGCAGGCGGCGACCGCCACGCGCCGCCAGTGCGCGCGCTTCAATTCGGCGCGCTCGCCGGTGATGCGTCCGGTCGAGCGCGCGGCGAGCACCGGCTGCAGCGCGGCAACGCCGAGCTCGGTCGCCTTCTGCACGGTGAAATCCATTTTCTCGCCCGCGGATACCCCTTGCACCAGCGTCACGGCGAGCGGCGATTCGCGCTCCAGCGACCGGTGCTGGAGCACATCGACCGTCACGCGCAGGCGGTCCATGGCGGCGATGCGTCCCGCATATTCGCCGCCGCGGCCGTTGAACAGCACCACCTCGTCGCCCGGGCGCATGCGCAGCACGTGCACCGCGTGATGCGCCGACGCTTCGGGCAGCGGCGCAACGCCGCCGGCGCGCAACGCCCCTTCCATGTAGAAGCGCGCTATGCGTGCGGGCTTTTCGTGCATGCCCGGATTCTGCATGAAGCTGGCACGGCGCGCGCTAGAGCACGGGCAGGCAGACGCTCGTACCGTCGAGCGGCGCGACGCGCACGTCGACGCCGTACACCTGGCGCAGGTTATCGGCCGTAATCACCTCCGCGGGCGTGCCCTGGCGCAGGGCGCCGCCGCGCGCGAGCAGCAGCACGCGGCTCGCGGCGAGGAACGCCTGGCTCGGGTCGTGCGAGGAAAACACGACCGCGTAGCCCTCGGCGGCGAGGCGCCGGATCTCTCGCAGCACGCGCACCTGGTTGCCGAAATCGAGGCTCGCCGTGGGCTCATCGAGCACCAGCGCGCGCGCGCCCTGCGCCAGCGCGCGCGCGATCATGGTGAGCTGGCGCTCGCCGCCCGAGAGCTCGGTGACGACGCGCTCGGTGAGCTCACCGATGCCGAGCGCCTCGATGGCGCGTTCCGCTGCGGCCCGGTCAGCGGCCCCGGGCGCGGCAAACAGGCCGATGTGCGCCGTACGCCCCATCAGCACGACATCGCGCACCGTGAACGCGAACTGCGCGACGTGCCCCTGCGGCACGTAGCCCACGCGGCGCGCTACGTCGCCGCGAGCAAGCGCGGCTAGCGCCTGCCCTTCGAGCCGCACCTCGCCTTCCTGGGGCACGAGCAGACCGAGGAGGGTGCGAAACAGGGTCGTCTTGCCGCCGCCGTTCGGCCCCAGCACGCACAGCACCTCGCCCGCGGCCAGCTCCAGGTCGAGTCCGCGGCCGACCGCGCGCCCCGGGTAGCCGTAACCGAGCGCACGCGCCTCGATCTTTACTGCCACGCGCGCCTCGCGGTGGCGAACAGCCACAGGAAGAAAGGCGTGCCGATCAGTGCGGTGAGCACCCCCGGCGGGATTTCGATCGGCGCCGCCGTACGGGCGAGGGTGTCCACGGCGAGCAGGAACGCCGCGCCGAGCACCATGGAAAGCGGCAGCAACCGGGAGAACTCGGGACCGACGAGCATGCGGGCGGCGTGGGGAATCAGCAGCCCCACCCAGCCGATGATGCCGGAGATGGCGACGGCGGCCGCGGTCATCAGCGTGGCCGCGCACACCACCGCCAGCCGCAGCCGCCCCACCGGCACGCCAAGCGCACGCGCCTCGTCGTCGCTGAGCGAAAGCAGGTTCATGCGCCAGCGAAGGAGATACAAGGGCAGGAGCCCCGCCAGCGCGAACGGCGCTGCCAGCGCCAGGTCGGACGGCGCCACCGCGGCCAGGCTGCCGAGCAGCCAGTAGGTGATCGCCGGCAGCTGGTTGTACGGGTCGGCGAGATACTTGAGGAGCGCGAGGAGCGCGCCGAACAGCGTGCCGAGGACGATACCGGCGAGGATCAGCGACAGGACGGGGTCCTGGCGGCGCACGTTCGCGCCTACCGCATAGACCATGCTGACCGCGGCCAGGCCGCCGGCAAAAGCGCCGAGCTGGATGACGAGCGCGCTCTGCGAAAAGAATATGCCGAGCACCGCGCCCAGTGCGGCGCCCGCGGAGACGCCGAGGATGTCGGGCGAAACGAGCGGATTGCGGAACATGCCCTGGTAGGCGGTGCCGGCAGCGGCGAGCGACGCGCCCACCAGCAGCGCGGCGAGGATGCGCGGCCCGCGCACCTGCAGCACCACGGTCTCCACCGAGGGCGCGATGCTGTAGCTCGCACCGAAAAGCTTGTTGGCGGCGAGCTGCGCGAGCTCGCCCGCCGAAATCGGGAAGCGCCCGAACGCAAAGGCGAGCGCCGTCAGCAGGACCAGCAGCAGAATCGCAAAGGCGTACGCGGAGGCGCGCGTGCGCCCGGTCACATCGTGGCGCCGACGACCCAGGGCGCGAATTCGTCCTCGCCGAAACCGAGCAGCTCCGACTTGCTCCGCTTGCCTGAGGCGGTTTCCAGGATCAGCTTGAAGATGCGCTCGCCGACCTGCTCCACGCTTTCGGCGCCGTCGACGATCGTCCCGCAGTTGACGTCCATGTCCTCTTCCATGTGCTGGTAGAGGCGCGTGTTGGTGGCGAGCTTGAGCGAAGGCGAGGGCTTGCAGCCGTACACCGAGCCGCGCCCGGTGGTGAAGCACACGACGTTGGCGCCGCCGGCAACATGGCCGGTGACCGATACCGGGTCGTAGCCCGGCGTATCCATGAACACGAACCCCTTCGCCGTCACTTTCTCGGCGAACTGGTACACGTCCACCAGGTTCATGGTGCCGCCCTTGGCCGCGGCGCCGAGCGATTTCTCGAGAATGGTGGTGAGGCCCCCGGCCTTGTTGCCGGGCGAGGGGTTGTTGTTCATCTCCATCTTGTTGCGCGCGGTGTAGTCCTCCCACCAGCGGATGCGCGCGAGCAGCTTCTCGGCCACTTCGCGCGACACCGCACGCCGCGTCAGCAGGTGCTCGGCGCCGTAGATCTCGGGCGTCTCGGAGAGGATCGGCGTGCCGCCGTGGCGCACCAGCAGGTCTGCCGCCGCGCCGAGCGCGGGGTTGGCGCTGATGCCGGAATAGCCGTCGGAGCCGCCGAACTCCAGGCCG
>JAOTWE010000241.1 GCA_029863065.1 Betaproteobacteria bacterium | reverse complement strand
GGGGACAACATCAAGATGGTGGTGACGCTGATCACGCCGATCGCCATGGAGCAGGGGCTGCGCTTTGCCATCCGCGAGGGCGGCAAGACGGTGGGCGCCGGCGTCGTCGCCAAGGTGATCGAATAACCAAAATGCAGAACCAACGCATCCGCATCCGCCTCAAGGCGTTCGACTACCGGCTGATCGACCAGTCGGCGCTCGAGATCGTCGATACGGCCAAGAGAACGGGCGCAGTGGTGCGCGGCCCGGTGCCACTGCCCACGCGCAAGCAGCGTTTCGACCTGCTGCGCTCGCCGCACATCGACAAGGCTTCGCGCGAGCAGCTCGAAATCCGCACGCATTTGCGGCTGATGGACATCATCGACCCGACCGACAAGACGGTGGACGCGCTGATGAAGCTCGATTTGCCGGCGGGCGTGGACGTGGAGATCAAGGTTCAGTAATACGCAGTACGAGGTGCAGTGCCGGCCAATTGCAGCCGGCGCCCGGGGACGCGCAGCAGGCGTGCCGGGTCAAACACAAGAGGATGCTATGACGATAGGACTGGTCGGCCGCAAGGTCGGCATGACGCGCATCTTTTCCGACGACGGCACGTCGCTGCCGGTGACGGTGCTCGATGTCGCCGACAACCGCATCACGCAGATCAAGACGCCGGAAAAGGACGGCTACGCCGCCGTGCAGGTCGCGTTCGGCAAGCGCCGCGCCAGCCGCGTTGCCAAGCCGCTGGCAGGGCATCTCGCCAAGGCCGGCGTCGAAGCCGGCCACCTCCTGAAAGAATTCCGCGCCGATGCCACGGAGCTCGCTGCCCTCAAGGTCGGCGGCAAGCTGGGCGTGGACGTGTTCAAGGTCGGCCAGAAGGTGGACGTGCAGGGCGTGTCCATCGGCAAGGGATTCGCCGGCGTCATCAAGCGTCACCATTTCTCCTCCAACCGCGCGACCCACGGCAATTCGCTTTCGCACAACAAGCCCGGCTCCACCGGCCAGAATCAGGATCCGGGCCGCGTCTTTCCCGGCAAGCGCATGGCGGGCCATCTGGGCAATGTCACGCGCACGGTGCCGAACCTGGTGGTGGTGCGCGTCGACACCGACCGCCAGCTGCTGCTGGTCAGGGGCTCGGTCCCGGGGTCCAAGGGCCGCGACGTGGTCGTGCGGCCGGCGGCCAAGGCCTAAAGGCGCGCCATGGAACTGAAGCTCATCAGCGACAAGGGCACCGCGAGCACGACGAGCGCGGCGGACGCGATTTTCGGGCGCGAATTCAACGAGTCGCTCGTGCACCAGGTCGTCGTCGCCTATCAGGCGAACGCGCGCCAAGGCACGCGCAAGCAGAAAGAGCGCAGCGAAATCGCCAAGTCGACGAAAAAGCCCTGGCGCCAGAAGGGCACGGGAAGGGCGCGCGCCGGCATGGCCTCGAGCCCGCTGTGGCGCGGCGGCGGCAAGATTTTCGCCGCCAGCCCGGACGAGAACTTCTCGCACAAGGTCAACCGCAAGATGATGCGCGCCGGCATGACCTCGATCCTGTCGCAGCTCGCCCGCGAAGACCGCATCCGCGTGGTCGAGGAATTCAAGCTCGATGCGCCCAAGACGAAATTGCTGGCGCAGAAAGTGAAGGCCATGGGTTTTGACGAGGTGCTGCTGATCCTCGACGAGGTGGACCCGAACCTGGAACTGTCGTCGCGCAACCTGCCGAACGTCGCCGTGCTCACGGTGCGGCAGGCGAATCCGGTCGCGCTGGTGCGCTTTCCGCACATCCTTCTGACGCGCAAGGCGCTGGCGCGCCTGGAGGAGATGTTCAAATGACGGCGACCCGGAAGTACGCCGCCGAGCGGCTGATGAACGTGGTGCTGGCCCCGGTGGTCTCGGAGAAGAGCACGCGGGTCGCCGACAAGAACCGCCAGTACGTGTTCCGCGTCGCCGACGACGCCTCCAAGCCCGAGGTCAAGGCCGCGGTCGAGCTGCTGTTCAAGACCAAGGTGCAGTCGGTCACCGTGTCCAACGTCAAGGGCAAGGCGAAGCGCTTCGGCCGCTTCATGGGGCGCCGGCGCAACTGGAAGAAGGCCTATGTGCGCCTGGCGGCCGGCCAGGAAATCAATTTCGGGGCGACGGAGTAAGCCATGCCACTCGTAAAGGTCAAACCCACTTCGCCCGGGCGGCGCGCGCTGGTCAAGGTCGTCACGCCGGGCCTGCACAAGGGCGAACCGCACTGGCCGCTCACCGCCAGCCAGTCGAAGACCACCGGGCGGAACAACCACGGCCGCATCACCATGCGCCACAAGGGCGGCGGCCACAAGCAGCACTACCGCATGATCGATTTCCGCCGCAACAAGGACGGCATCGCGGCGCGCGTCGAACGGCTCGAGTACGACCCGAACCGCAGCGCGCACCTCGCCCTGCTGCTCTACGCGGACGGCGAGCGACGTTATGTGCTCGCGCCGAAGGGCATCGGCGCCGGGGCGCAGCTCGTGTCGGGGGTGGAGGCGCCGATCAAGTCCGGCAATGCGCTGCCCCTGCGCAGCATCCCGGTCGGCACCACGGTGCACTGCATCGAAATGCTGCCGGGCAAGGGCGCGCAGCTGGCGCGCTCGGCCGGCGCCTCGGCACAGCTGCTGGCGCGCGAGGGTTCGTACGCGCAACTGCGCCTGCGTTCCGGCGAAATCCGCAAGGTGCACGTCGACTGCCGCGCGACGATCGGCGAGGTCGGAAATGAAGAGCACAACCTGGAATCGATCGGCAAGGCGGGGCGCAAGCGTTGGCGCGGCGTGCGCCCGACCGTACGCGGCGTGGCCATGAACCCGATCGACCATCCGCATGGCGGCGGCGAAGGCCGCACCGCCGCGGCGCAGCCGCCGGTATCGCCGTGGGGCGTACAGACCAAGGGCTACAAGACTCGCCGCAACAAGCGCACGCAAGTGATGATCGTGCGCGACCGGCGCACGAAATAGAGGCTAGACATGGCACGCTCAATCAAGAAGGGCCCGTTCGTAGACCGGCATCTGCTGGACAAGGTCGCCGCGGCGCGTACCGGCAACGACAAGCGTCCGATCAAGACCTGGTCGCGCCGCTCCACGGTGATGCCGGAATTCATCGGCCTGACGGTGGCGGTGCATAACGGCAAGCAGCACATCCCGGTGTACATCACCGAGAACATGGTCGGCCACAAGCTGGGCGAGTTCTCGCTCACGCGCATGTTCAAGAGCCACTCGGCGGTCGGCAAGCGCACCGCGGAAGCGGTCGGCGGCAGCCGTGCGCCGATCAGCGCACCGGGGGCCGCAGCCCCGGCGGCAGCCCCGGCCGCGGCCCCGGCGGCCGCGCCGGCGCCGGCGGCGAAGAAGTAAGGAGCGCACATGGAAACCCGAGCCATACTGCGCAGCGCGCGGCTCTCGGCCCAGAAGGGCCGCCTGGTCGCCGACATGATCCGCGGCCAGCCGGTGGACAAGGCGCTCAGCGTCCTCGCCTTCACGCCCAAGAAAGGCGCCGGCATCCTCAAGAAGCTGCTCGAGTCGGCCATCGCCAATGCCGAGCACAACGACGGCGCCGACATCGACGCCCTGAAGGTGAAAAGCGTGCTCGTCGAGCGCGGCTCGTTCCTCAAGCGCTTCCACGCGCGCGCCAAGGGCCGCGGCACGCGCGTGACGAAGCACACCTGCAACATCTACGTCACGGTCGGCGACTAGGGATCACGCACATGGGACAAAAGATCAATCCGATCGGCTTCCGGCTGGCAGTCAACCGCAACTGGAGCTCGCGCTGGTATGCCAGCAGCCGCCAGTTTGCCGGCATGCTCGCCGAAGACATCATGGTGCGCAATTTCCTGAAGAAGAAGCTCGCGCACGCTTCGGTCGGGCGCGTGCTGATCGAGCGCCCGGCGAAGGACGCCCGCATCACCATCTTTTCGGCGCGGCCCGGGGTCGTCATCGGCAAGAAGGGCGAGGAGATCGAGGCGCTCAAGGCCGAGCTGCGCCGCCTGATGGGCGTGCAGCAGGTGCACGTCAACATCGAGGAGATCAGGAAGCCCGAGATCGACGCGCAGTTGATCGCCGATTCGATCGCCCAGCAGCTCGAGAAGCGCATCATGTTCCGCCGCGCGATGAAGCGCGCCATGCAGAACGCCATGCGCCTGGGGGCGCAGGGCATCAAGATCATGAGCGCCGGCCGCCTGAACGGCATCGAAATCGCGCGCACCGAGTGGTACCGCGAAGGTCGGGTACCGCTGCACACGCTGCGCGCTGACATCGATTACGGCATGGGCGAGGCGAAGACCACGTACGGTTCGATCGGCATCAAGGTGTGGGTATACAAGGGCGAAGTATTGACCAAGGCCGAGGTCCAGGCGGCGCTGCCCGCCGGCGTGCCGGCGGCCGCGCCGGTGGAGGCGCCGGCCGAGCGCAAGCGCGCGAAAAAACCGGTGCCGCGGCCGGGCGCGCGGCGCGCCCCTGCCCGGGCGAAGCCGGATGGCGAG
This sequence comes from Betaproteobacteria bacterium, assembly GCA_029863065.1. Taxonomy (GTDB): domain Bacteria; phylum Pseudomonadota; class Gammaproteobacteria; order Burkholderiales; family SG8-39; genus JAABQT01. Next base: position 45 of record JAOTWE010000241.1, on the reverse strand, counting down.
AAAAAGGCGAAGAAGCCGGAGTCCGCGGCGCCGAAGACGACCGTG
>JAOTWE010000240.1 GCA_029863065.1 Betaproteobacteria bacterium | reverse complement strand
GGCGATGGACATGAGATCCAGACCGAAGAAGATGCCGCCGCCCGCCACCCGCAGATCCGCACTCGCCTACCAGAGCGGCTTCGGCAACACGTTCGCCAGCGAGGCCGAAAAGGGCGCGCTGCCGGTCGGCCAGAACTCGCCGCAGAAGACGCCGCGCGGCCTCTACCCTGAGGTGCTCTCGGGCACCGCGTTCACCGCGCCGCGCGCGGAAAACTTTTCGGCCTGGCTGTACAAGCTGCGGCCCTCGGCGATGCACGCGCCGTACAAGCGCATCGGCAAGGGCCTCCTGCGCTCGGGCCCGTTCGACGAAGTCGAGACGCCGTACAACCGCCTGCGCTGGAACCCGCTGCCGGTGCCCTCCAAGCCGACCGACTTCATCGACGGCCTGTTTACCCTCGCCGGCTCGGGCGACGCGGCGTTGCAGTCGGGCATCGCCGTGCACCTCTACCGCGCCAACCGCTCGATGAAAGACCGCTACTTCAGCAACGCCGACGGCGAGCTGATGTTCGTGCCGCAGCAGGGCGCGATTCTCCTGGCCACCGAGCTCGGCCGGCTCGAGGCGCAGCCCGGCGAGATCGCCGTGGTGCCGCGCGGCGTGAAATTCCGCGTCGAGGTGAGCGGCGCCACGCGCGGTTACCTGTGCGAGAACTACGGCGCGCCCTTCCGCCTGCCGGAGCTCGGCCCCATCGGCTCGCAGGGCCTGGCGCAGCGGCGCGACTTCCTCGCGCCGGTCGCCGCCTGCGAGGACCAGCGCGGCAAGTGCCAGGTGGTGGCGAAATTCATGGGCGGCCTGTGGGCCAGCGTTTACTCGCACTCGCCGCTCGATGTCGTCGCCTGGCACGGCAACTACGCGCCGTACAAGTACGACCTCGCTCGCTTCATGGCGATCAACACGGTGAGCTTCGACCACGCGGATCCCTCGATCTTCACCGTGCTCACCTCGCCCTCGGGCCGGGCGGGCGTCGCCAACTGCGATTTCGTCGTCTTCCCGCCGCGCTGGGCGGTAGCCGAGCACACCTTCCGCCCGCCCTGGTTCCACCGCAACGTGATGAGCGAGCTGATGGGCCTGGTGCACGGCGTCTACGACTCGAAAGCCGAGGGCTTCCTGCCCGGCGGCGTGTCGGTCCACAACTGCATGAGCGCGCACGGGCCCGACCTCGCCACCTACGAGAAAGCCTCGAACGCCGAGCTGAAGCCGCAGAAGATCGAGAACACCCTCGCCTTCATGTGGGAGTCGCGCTACGTCTTCCGTCCTACGAAAGCGGCGCTGGCGGCGAAGGAGCTGCAGAACAACTACGACCGCGTCTGGAATGGCTTTAAATAGGGACAGACCTCATTTTTCTCATTTGCGAACCGGTCGCAAATGAGAAAATTGAGGTCTGTCCCCTTTTATGCAAACGCATAGGCTGAAGAGCTGGGTCGAGTCGGCGAACGAACCGGCGAGCGACTTCCCGATCCAGAACCTGCCGTTCGGCGTCTTTCGCCGCAAGGGCGCGAAGGAAGCGCCGCGCGGCGGCGTGGCGATCGGCGACCAGATTCTCGATCTCGCCGCCGTGGGCCTGAAGACCGGGGCGAACCTGAACAAGCTCGCCGCCGCCGGGCGCCCGGGGTGGCGGCAGCTGCGCCAGGTGCTGCTGCTCGCTCTCTCCGACAAGACGAAGGCGAAGCGCTTTTCGCGCTCCCTCGTGCCGATGAACAAGGCCGAGCTCTTCCTGCCGGTCGCGATCGGCGACTACAGCGACTTTTTCACCGGCATCCACCACGCGCTCGCCGCGGGCCGCATGTTCCGGCCGGACAACCCGCTGCTGCCGAATTACAAATGGGTGCCGATCGGCTACCACGGCCGCGCCTCTTCGGTCGTCGTCTCGGGCACGCCGGTCGTGCGCCCGAACGGGCAGACGAAAGCGCCCGAGGCCGCCGCGCCCACCCTCGGGCCGTCGCGCCGCCTCGATTACGAAGTCGAGCTCGGCTTCGTCATCGGCCCGGGCAACCGCCTCGGCCAACCCGTGAGCATCAAGCACGCCCTCGATCACGTCTTCGGCGTCGTGCTGCTGAACGACTGGTCGGCGCGCGACATCCAGGCCTGGGAGTCCCAGCCGCTCGGGCCGTTCCTCGCCAAGAGCTTCGCCACCACCGTGTCGCCGTGGATCGTGACGCTGGAAGCGCTCGCGCCCTTTCGCTGCCCGGCCTTCCCGCGCATCGGCGAAGACCCGCGGCCGCTCCCCCACCTCACGGACGAAGCCGACCAGCGCAAAGGCGGCTACGCCATTGGCACCGAGATGTATCTGCAGTCGGCGCAAATGCGCGCGAGAAAGGTGGCGCCCGCGCGCCTGTCGAGATGCAGCTTCCGGGATGCGTACTGGACCCCGGCGCAGATCGTCGCGCACCAGACTTCCAACGGCTGCAACCTGCAGCCGGGCGACCTCCTCGGCTCGGGCACCCTCTCCGGCACCGAGCCCGGCAGCGCCGGCTCGCTGCTCGAGCTGACGCAGGGCGGCAAGGCGCCGCTGCAGCTCCCCGGCGGCGAGACGCGCGCCTTCATCGCCGACGGCGACGAGCTGATCCAGCGCGGGCGCTGTGAGGCCGAAGGCGTGGTGGCGATCGGGTTCGGGGAGGCTTCGGGGATCGTCAGGCCGGCACCGTGAGCGTCAAGCGTTTCCGGGCTGGAGATCTCCAGCTCGCCTACCGGCTGGTGAACAGCGGCCGGCAGAGGCTGAGGGGACTGCGGGGGCAGACGCAAAAGTCCGCTCCCGGGTCTGTCCCCCTCGTCTTCGTGCACGGGCTTTCCTTCTTCTCCTACGACTGGGTGCCGGTGGCCTCGGCGCTCGGGCGCGAGGCGGCGTGCCTCGACATGCGCGGCTTCGGCGACTCGGACTGGTCCGGGGACTACTCGGTGCCGGCGATGGCGGGCGACATCGGCGCGCTGCTCGAGCACCTCGGCTGGGCCAGGGCGATCGTCATCGGCCACTCGATGGGCGGGCGCAACGCGGCGTATTTTGCCGCGCGCAACCCTCGGCGCGTCGCCGGCCTCGCGCTCATCGACTACGCGCCCGAATATGCGAGCGCCGGCGTGCAGCGCGCGGCGCAGAGCGTCACCGCGGTGCCGGACGTCTTTCCCTCCGTCGATGCGGCCATGGCGCACTTCAAGGCCGCGCGCGAGAAGCGCGTGCGCTTCGAGGCCTACCTGCTGAAAGTCGAGGGCGGCTTCGCCGTGAAGCGCGACACCTGGTTTCGCGACCAGTACCGCAAGCTGCTCGAAACCGGGGCGCTGCCGAAGCCGCGCGTCGACATGTGGAAGGCGCTGGCGCGCCTGCGCGTGCCGACGCTCGTCGTGCGCGGCAGCCGCTCGGAACTGTTCGCGGCCGAGACCGTGGACAAGGTGAAGGCCGCGAACCCGGCGATCTGCGTGGTCGAGGTGGACGCCGGGCATAACGTCGCGGCCGACAACATCACCGGGTTGGTGGCGGCGCTCAGGCCGTTTGTTGAAAAGGGGTCTGTCGCCCTCTAACTGCCAGTGCTACTATAGTGACACCATGGCCGCCACGACCACCCTCAAGCTCCCCGAGAAGCTGAAGGCGCGCATCGCGCGCATCGCCGCGCAGAGCGGGCGCTCGGCGCACAGCGTCATGCTCGCTGCCCTCGAGCGCGAGGTCTCGCGCGCCGAACGCGTGCGCGAGTTCGTGCGCGAGGCGCTCGCCGCCGACGCGGCGGTCGAGGCCGGGGCCGACGTGTACCGCGCCGAGGACGTGCACGCCTGGCTGGAACGCCTGGCGAAGGGCGACAAGCCCGCGCGCCCGCGGCCGTGGCGCAGGTAACCTACACCGGCAACGCTCTCGCGAACCTCGAGCGCGCCTTCGCGTTCCTGGCGCGGAACGATCCCGCGGCGGCGGTGCTCGCCGCGGCCGCGATCCGCGAGGCCGTCGAGACGCTGTCGCGGCATCCGCTCATCGGCCGGCCGCTGGACGAGGGGCTGCGCGAGCTGGTGATCTCCTTTGGCCGCACGGGCTACATTGCCCTCTACCGCTTTCTGCCGCGGCGCGACGAGGTCCGGGTCCTTGCCCTGCGCCACCAGCGGGAGCTGGACTACCCCTAGGGGACAAACCCTTTTTGTCTTTGTTTATAAGGGGCTGTCCCCCTCTTCGCAGCTACAGGGATAGAATCCTCCGCTATCCCTGTTCTCCCGGGTACCGACTATGCGCCGCGCCCTCTTTTTCGCTCTTGCATTCGTTCTTCCGGCCGCCCACGCGCAGCTGGGCACGAACACCATCCTCGCGCCCACTCAGGCGCCGCAGATCACCGTGCAGCCGCTGCAGTCGCCGGTGATTACCAACACGCAGCCGACCCTTGCCCAGCCCGCCGGTCGGCCGCTGCCCGGGCAGGCCGCGCAGCCCCAGCTCCTGCAGCTCGTGCCCGCCGAGGAGCAGGTGCGCACCACGATTGCCGAAGCCGACCCCAAGGCCGAGGCGAACGACTTCCAGGAATTCATCCAGCGCTCCACCGGCCAGCTCCTGCCGCTGTACGGCTACGACCTGTTCCGCGCGCCCACCACCTT
>JAOTWE010000239.1 GCA_029863065.1 Betaproteobacteria bacterium | reverse complement strand
TGGCCGCGCTGGAGAAAAAAGCCAAGGGCGAGACGCCGCGTGTCGGGCCGGAGAGCTTTCCGGCGGTGCCTTACCCCGCGCCGACGTTCGTGCTCCCGCCCTGGGAAGGCGGCGACGGCGATGAGCTCAAGTCGCCCGAAGGCAAACCTGCGCGCAGGAAGGTGGCGGCATGATGCGGCTGCCGTGGTTTGAATTTCGCGCGCCGCGCTCGATCGCGGAGGCGGCCAGGATCCTCGCGGGCGAAGGCCCGCAGGCGATGCTGATCGCGGGCGGCACCGACCTGATCCCGAACATGAAGCGCCGCCACCAGTCGCCCAGGACGCTGGTGTCGCTGCGCGGCGTGCGGGAGCTGAGGAAGTCGAACGGCGCGCTCGGCGCGGGGCTCACGCTTGCCGATCTGGTGAACGACGGCGCGGTCCGTGAGAAATACCGCGGCCTGTGGCAGGCGGCGGCGCAAGTGGCCACCCCCCACCTGCGCAACATGGGCACGCTCGGCGGCAACCTGTGCCTCGATACGCGCTGCACCTACTACAACCAGAACTATGAATGGCGCAAGGCGATCGACTTCTGCCTGAAGAAGGATGGCGAGGTGTGCTGGGTGGCGACCGCGAGCAAGCGCTGCGTGGCCGTTTCTTCGACCGATACTGCGCCTGCGCTGATCGCGCTCGGTGCAAAGGTGAAACTGATTTCGGCGCAAGGCGAGCGCGAGGTTGCGCTCGAGGCCCTGTACAAGAACGACGGCATCGACTACCTGACGCGGCGCGCCGACGAGATCCTCACCGAAGTGGCCGTGCCGCAGGGCTGGACCAGCAGCTACTGGAAGCTGCGCCGGCGCGGCTCGTTCGATTTCCCGGTGCTGGGCGTGGCCGTGGCTGCGAAGCTCGCGCCCGACGGCACGGTGCTGGACGCGAGAATCGCGCTCGGTGCGGCGGCCTCGCGGCCGTTCCTGGTGGAGAAGGCGGGCGAGTTCCTCAAAGGCAGAAAGCTCGACGACGAAGCCATCGCCGAGGCCGGCGCCATCGGCGCCTCGCGTGCCAAGCCCATGGACAACACCGACCTCGACCTGTACTGGCGCAAGGACGTGGCCTCGAATTTCACGGCGTACGCGCTGCGCGAAGTGCGCGGCGACGACATGCGCGCCATGCGCGTGAGAATCGCCAGGCAGGCGCTGGGGTAGGGCGGGCGGCTCCGGCGCGGCGAGCGCCGCTCAGAGCACCTCGTAGACTTCGTAGACCGGCCCACTCTTCTCGCGCCGGCCCGTCGCCACCGAGACGACGCGGTTGAGCCAGTCGTATTTCTGCGAGCCGGTCTCGAACACCGGAGTCGTGCGGAAGTAATAGCTGGCGGGGTCCACCGCCTCGCCCTTTGCCAGGCGTGCCATCACCTCTGCCGGTCCATGGCGGATGCCGCGGTAGGTCATGTAGATCAGCTGCCGGTCATCGGTCTCGAGCGTCAGGCGCACGTCGAGGATCGTCGCGCCGTCGGGGCGCACCAGCAGCCAGTCGCCGCCGGGGGTCGGCTGGATCGTGCCACTCAGCCGCTCGCCTTTGAAAGTGCCGCCGGTGACCGTGGCGATGCGGCGGCTGCCGGCCGGCGTGGCGCCAAGCTCGATGATCTTGGGAACCTCGGCGGTGAGGGTGAAGAGGTGGCGGGTCTGGATCATGGCAGGAACTCCTTGGCGGAGGAGGAATCGTAGCAGGCGCTGATACCATTCCTTCATGAATATCCGCCCCATCGCCGGGGCGCTGGGCGCAGAGATCCATGGCATCGATCTGGCTCGGCCGCTCGGCGCCGACGCACTCGCCGCCATCCGCGGCGCGCTGCTCGAGCACCTCGTCATTTTCTTCCGCGAGCAGAAACTCACGCCGCCGCAGCAGCTCGCCTTCGCACAGCGCTTCGGCGAGCCGATGGCGTACCCGCAGCTGAAGGGGTTGCCCGAATGCCCGCTCATCACCCCTGTCGTCAAGCTCGAGAACGAGCGCAGCAACTTCGGCGGCGTGTGGCACTCGGACACCACCTACCTCGAGCGCCCGCCCATGGGCAGCATGCTCTACGCGCTGCAGGTGCCGCCGCGCGGCGGCGACACGCTGTTCGCCAATCAATACCTCGCCTATGAAACGCTGTCCGCAGGCCTCAAACGCACGCTCGACGGGCTGGTCGGCGTCAACACCTCCACCAAGGCGGCAGCCTCGAAGACGCGCGAGGATCGCATGCGCGCCTCGGGTGAGGCGCTCAAGGTACTCGCGGGAGAGCACCCGGTGGTGCGCACGCACCCGGAAACCGGCCGCAAGGCGCTGTACGTGAACGTCGGCCATACCGAGCGCTTCCGGGAGTGGACGCAAGAGGAGAGCCGGCCGCTCCTGGAGTACCTTTTCGCGCACCAGGTGCAGCCCGAATTCACCTGCCGCTTCCGCTGGGAGCCGGGCTCGCTCGCCTTCTGGGACAATCGCTGCGCGCAGCACAACCCGGTGAACGACTACCACGGTTATCGACGAGTGATGCATCGAGTGACGTTGGCAGGAGATGTGCCGCGCTGATGCGGATGCGGCGTCGCACCAATTGACGCGCATGCTTGACCCTTCCGGGACGGTGAGATACGGTTGTCCCGCACTGTGAAACAATCAACCTGAGAGAGTCTGAGGAGGAGTACCCATGAAATTGAATCGCCTGCAGCGGCTGCCGATGGCGGCCGCGATGGCATTGACCGTAGCCGGCTTAGTCGCCGGTCTCGGAGCAACGCAGACCGCGTACGCGCAGGGCAAGCCGCAGAAAGTCGTCTTGCGCTTCGCCGCCGATTTCCCGCCGCCGCCGCATCCGGCGGGCCTGGCGATGCAGTACTTCGCCGAACGCCTGCCGCAGGTGATCCCCGGCAGCGAAGCGCGCCTGTACTTCGCCGGTGCGCTCTACACCGTGCCCGAGGCGTTCGAGGCCATGCGCCAGGGCAACCTGGAGATGACCTGGATGCAGATCGGCAAGGCGGCGCCGGTCGAACCCTGGATGATGTCGTTGGTGGGACCCGGCATCCTGACCACGGTGGGTGCCGTCGACAGCCTCGAGAGAACCAAGACCTACCAGATGGTCATCCAGCGCCTGGAGCAGCGGCAGTCGATCCGGGTATTTGGCGCGGGCCACATGAGCTTCGGCATGGGCATCGGCGGCAAGAAGCGCTACACCAAGCCCGATGATTTCGTCGGCAGCAAACTGCGCAGCATGGGACCGGTGGAAAACGCCTCGCTGTCCTCGTGGAAAGCGAACCCGGTGGTGATGGGCTTCGGCGAAGTGCCGAACGCGCTCGAGTCCGGCGTCATCGACGGGCTGATGACCAGCCTGGGCGGCTGGAACAGCGTGCGCGAACAGGCGCCTTACTTCACCATGGGCGGCGCCGGCGCGTTCATCGGCGACTACTACATGGTGAGCGCGAGCCGCCGCTGGTGGGACCGCCTCAGCCCGGCGACCCAAGGCGCGCTGGAGAAGCTTATTGCCGAAACCGTGCATGTACAGAAAGAGTACAACTGGTGCTTCGACAAGATGGCCTATGACAAGTACGGCACCAAGGACCCGTCCAAGCCGGGCATCTACTGGATGACGCCGGACGAGGTGGGGGCGATGGTCACGGCAATGGGCGACGCACCGACCAAGTACGTGAAGACCAAGACGCCGGAAGCGGCGAATCAGTGGGTCGATACCTTTGTCAAGGAAGGCCGCGAGCTGTCGAAGAAACACCCGGCGGGCACATCGTGGATCGAGAAGGTGGACTGCTCGAAGCACGCGTCCAAGATCGTCATCAAGTAAATAGGTGGAGAAGGCCTACGCCGTCTGGCGCGCGTTCCAGGACCAGGTCCTGGCGCGCGTCGCGGCGCTCCTGCTGATCGGCTGCACGCTGATCGCGCTGCTGGAGGTGGTGCGGCGCTACGCATTCGGGTTTTCCTTCGAGTGGCAGGCGGACGCGGTCACCTATTTCATCCTCAGCGGGGTGTTCCTGTATTTCGCCATCTCGCAGCGGCACAACGAGCACCTGAACGTCACGGCGGTGCTCGAGGCCGTGCAGGTGATCGGGCCGCGCGCCCGCAAGGCAGTCGAGGCGGTCAAGCTGATGGCGCTCGTCGCGTCGTTCCTGTTCATGTGTGCCGTGGTCTGGTGGGGCCTCCCGGAGGTGCGCGAGGCTCAGCACTACGGCACGCGAACCGAAAGCCTCGGCTTTCCCATGTGGCCGTTCCTGGCGACGCTGCTGTTGGGTTTCGCTTTCATGGCGCTGACCATGCTGTTCCAGATCTGGTTCAAGATCCAGAAGCTGCGCGGGCGCGCGGTCCCCGAGGAAGCGCCGGTCCTCGATCGCATGCCCGACTGAGCGGCAGGCCTGATGCATATCGTCGGCATCCTGGTGCTGGTGCTGCTCGTGCTGAGCGTGCCGATCGGCATCGCCCTCAGCGCCGCGAGCGCGGCCTACATCCTGATCGATCCGCTGCTCGAGCCGGTGGTCATCTTCAAGGCGTTTTTCAGCTTCATCGGCCGCTACTCGCTGATGGCCATCCCGCTGTTCATCTACGCGGGCTTCCTCATG
>JAOTWE010000238.1 GCA_029863065.1 Betaproteobacteria bacterium | reverse complement strand
CCTGCCGAGACGCGCGAGTCGCGTTCCGGATCAGCCATCGGCCAATGCCTCGCGCAATTTGGCGAGCGCGTAGCGCAGCCGGCTCTTGGCCGCTTCCTCGCCGACGCCGCTCGCCGCGGCGATCTCCGCCACGCTCATGCCGCCCTCCTCGTGCATCAGGAACGCCTCGCGCTGCGCCGCGGGCAGCGCGGCGAGCGCGGCGAGAAGCCGCTCGGCGCCCTGCCGCGCCTCGGCCCGGGGCGCCGGCTCGTAGGCGGCGGGCGCGGCCGGATCGACGCCGTCCAGCTCGACCAGCTGCAGCCCGCGCTTGCGCCAGTGGTCGGTCATGCGGTTGTGGGCAATCGTATAGAGCCAGGTAGTGAATTTCGCCTGTACGGTATAGCGGCCGCGCGCCTCGATAACCCGCATCCAGATCTCCTGGTACAGCTCCTCGGCCAGGCCACGCTCGCGGACCGAGCGCAGCACGAAGCGGTAGAGCGGCCCCTTGTGCCGCGCGTAGAGCGTTTCGAAGGCCCCGGCATCGCCTTGCCGGTAGGCGAGCATCAACTGTTCGTCCGCGGCCTCCACCCCGCCGAGTTTACGCGTCGGGCACGAAGCCGGGGAACGGCCGTGGGTCGCTGCGCGGCGCCTCGCGGATCACGCCGAGCGCGACCAGGTTGCGGTAGCTGTCGTAGCGGATGACCACGGTCTCCTCGGGGGTTGCGGTCGCGCGCTCGAAGGCGACATGGCGCGCGTACGAGGTCTCGACGCGGCCGTGGCCCGTGCCGAGCGGCGCCGCGGCTTGCGCTTCTGCCGCCTTGCCCGCGTCCGCCGCCGAGCGCTCCGCCGGCGCGGGCGAGATGCCGCTGAAGGGCTGCGGGGGCTCGGCCTTCCTCCTGAAGAGCGCCACGCCAATGACGCCGACGTTGTCCGGCCGCCCGGTGCGCGCGGCGTAGGAGTCGCCCAGCTCGGTGAAATAGAACGCCGCGGTGCGTGCCAGGCTCTTGCGCCAGCCCTTGACTTCGAGCCGGCCGCGCGGGCCGAGCATGTAGCCGCTCTGCATCGGGTGGGCGGTCTCGCCGGTGATGACGTTGACCCCATCCACCGACATGACCGCGAGCAGGTCCGCGCCCTGGCGGTTGCGCACCGCGATGCGGTACTCGTTGCCGGGCTTGCCGACCACGTAGGCGCGCCCCTGGTGCCAGTACACGGGCAGGCTGCGCCCGTCGCTGCGGTCGTACACGTTGACCTCGGCAAGGCGGCCGGCGGCCGGTGCCTGCGTGCAGGCGCACAGCGCGAGCGCTGCGAACACGAGCTTCGTGATTGTCATGACAGTTCCTTCACTGAGTGCGGCCCGCCCCGCTGGCCGGCCGTCCCCAAGTGAAACGAAATCGATGCCGAAAAGGGTTAAGATTCGCGCCTTCGATGAGCAAGCCGACCTACGACTGCAGCAAGTGCCCGGCGTACTGCTGCAGCTACCCCGAGATCGAAGTCTCCAAGGCGGACATCGCCCGCCTCGCGCGGCACTTCCAGCTCAGCCCGGCCGCCGCCGAGGAAAAGTTCACGAAACTGCAGAAGGAAGAGAAGGTGCGCATCCTGCGCCACCGCGAGGACGAGCACTTCACCTCGGTGTGCATGTTCCTCGACCGCAAGACCCGGCGCTGCACCGTCTACGAGGCGCGACCCGCCACCTGCCGCGGCTATCCCTACGGCGCGCGCTGCGGCTACTTCGAGTTCCTGAAGTTCGAGCGCGAGCACCAGGACGACGAGAACTTCGTCGCCACCACCTGAAGGCTACTTGCGGCGCTCGAGCGCCTTCTGGCGCAGCGCGCTGAGCGTGGTGCTGGTGGTGATGGCTTCGGGATCGATGCGCAGCTCGATCAACGCCGGTTTTCCGGACGCGCGCGCGCGCTCGAAGGCCGGCGCGAACTGATCGGTCGACTCGACCAGCTCGCCGTGCCCGCCGAAGGCGCGCGCATAGGCGGCGAAATCCGGATTCTTCAGCTCGGTGCCGGAGATGCGCCCCGGGTACTCCCGCTCCTGGTGCATGCGGATGGTGCCGTACATGCCGTTATTCACCACCAGGGCGATGACCGGCGCGCCGTATTGCGCGGCGGTGGCCAGCTCCTGGCCGTTCATGAGGAAGTCCCCGTCCCCGGTGACCGCCACCACCGTGCGGCTCGGCGCGGCGAGCTTGGCGGCCACCGCCGCCGGCAGGCCGTAGCCCATCGAGCCGGCAGTTGAGCCGAGCTGCGTGCGGAATCCCTTGTAGTGGAAGTAGCGGTGCACCCAGCCCGAGAAATTTCCCGCGCCGCCGCAGATGATCGCGTCCTCGGGGAGGCTTGCATCGAGCCACTTCACGACCTCGCCGTACTGCAGCCGGCCCGGCATCGGCTGCACCGCCGTCCACGCGAGATAGTCCTCGTGTGCCTGCATGCTGCGCGCCGCCCACTTCGCGCCGTCGAGCTTGACCTGCGCGAGCGCCGCCACGAACTGCGCCATGCCCGCATTGATCGGCAATGCCGCGTGATACACGCGTCCAAGCTCTTCCGCGCCGCCATGGACATGGATCAGCGTCTGGCTGGGCACCGGCGCCTGGAACAGCGTGTAACCGCCGGTGGTCATTTCGCCCAGGCGCGCGCCGATCACCAGCACCACGTCCGCCTCGTGGATGCGCTGCGCGAGCTTCGGGTTGATGCCGATGCCGACGTCGCCGGCGTAGCTCGCACTGCGGTTGTCGAGCAGGTCCTGGCAACGAAACGACGTGCCCGCGGCGAGCTGCGCGCCTTCCAGCCAGTCGCGCAGCGCCTCGCAGCTCGCGCGGTCCCAGCCGCCGCCGCCGAGGACGACGAACGGCCGCTCGGCCGCCTGCAGCAGCTTCTGCAGCTCGCGCATGTCCGCGGCCGAGGGTGCCGGACGCACCGCCTTGTAGCGCGGCACGTCCGCGACCGCCGCCTCGGAGAACAGCATGTCCTCGGGCAGCGCGAGCAGCACTGGCCCTGGCCGCCCCGCCATCGCCGTGTGGAAGGCGTGGCTCACGTACTCGGGGATTCGCTCGACACGGTCGATCTGCCCTACCCACTTCGTCAACGGCCCGTACATTCGCCGGTAGTCGATCTCCTGGAAGGCCTCGCGCTCCGCGAAGTCGTTCCCGACCTGGCCTACGAACACCACCATGGGCGTGGAATCCTGAAAGCCGGTGTGCACACCGACGGCGCCATTGGTCGCGCCGGGCCCGCGCGTGACGAACAGCACGCCGGGTTCGCCGGTCAGCTTGCCGTAGGCTTCCGCCATGTAGGACGCGCCGCCTTCCTGACGGCAGACGACGAACTTCAGGTGCTCGCGCACGTCGTAGAAGCCGTCCAGCACCGGCAGGTAGCTCTCGCCCGGGACGCCGAACGCCAGCTTCGCGCCGTGACCGACCAGCGCATCGGCGAGGATGCGCCCGCCGTGGCGGATTTTCAGATCGTGTCGCATGCGATCGTTCCCTGACCCGCGGTATTCGTCCTCAAGAGCGCGCGAGCAGCAGCGTCGCGGCGTACGCCGCCGCGCCCAGCGCAGTGCACGCCAGAATCCAGCCCGCGGCTGCGGGATGTGCCTCGACCAGCCTGTCGAGCGTCGGATGCATGTCATCGCCGCCGCGTAGCACGCTTCGCGTGGAAAACCACCGGTTGGCATATTTCTCGATGATCGCCAGGGCGTCCGGGGAAAAACAGAGCATGGCGCCCACCGCGACACCGGTGACGCTGCCGGCGATCAGGAACCACTTCAAGGTCCCGGCCACGATCGCGACCAGGGGACTCATCGCGCCCTTGGCGAATTGCGCGCCGAGTGCGGTTGAATTGACTCCGGCGATCAGTCCGAAGGTCGCAAAAATCCCGCCCGCGACCAGCGCCCAGCCGATCCAGCGCCGATGGCGGTGCGAGAACTGCTCGGTGCTGTGCGGCACATCCAGCGCCTTGAACACGCCGCGGGTGGAGACCCATCGATTCATCACCTGGAAGAATCGCAGGGTGCGCGCGCTGGAAACGATCAAACCGATGCCCGCGATAAAGCCGACGCTCGCGAACACCAGCACCACCGCGATGAAGAAATGGAACAGCAACTGCCAAATCAGATTGCTAGCGGACGACATCTGCCTCCAGTTTCCAGCATGCGCGCAGCTGCTCGCCGCACTCGGCCACGGCGGCGTTGGCCGTGTCGAGCACGCCGCCGAAAAGAATGAAACCGTGCACCATGTCAGGGTACTCCCGATACGCGACCTCCACCCCTTCTTTCGCCATGCGCTCGGCGTACTCCCGGCCCTCGTCGACGAGCGGGTCGTAGCCCGCCGTGATCACGTACGCGGGCGGCAGGCCGGCGAGGCGCTTGGCGAGCAGCGGCGAGGCGCGCCAGTCGAGATGATCCTCTTTTCGCGGCAGGTACTGCGCCTGGAAGTAATCCATCGATTTCTTGGTCAGCAGGTAGCCCTCGCCGTTGCGCCGGATCGAGGGGTGCTGCGCGCGCTGGTCGGTGGCGGGATAGATGAGGAGCTGGAACGCGATCTCCGGCCCGCCGTGTTCGCGGGCGTGCAGCGCCACCACCGTGGCGAGA
>JAOTWE010000027.1 GCA_029863065.1 Betaproteobacteria bacterium | reverse complement strand
CGACGAACCCCGAGACCACCACCGCGGCCGCCACCGTCAGCGCGAACTCGGTGAACAGCTCGCCGGTGTTGCCGGTCATGAAGCCGAGCGGCGCGAACACCGCGACGAGCGTGAGCGACATGGCGATCACCGCGAAGGCGATCTCGCGCGAGCCGTCGATCGAGGCCTGGCGCGGGCTCTTGCCCATCTCGACGTGGCGGTGGCAGTTCTCCAGCACTACGATGGCGTCGTCCACCACCAGGCCGATGGCGAGCACGATGCCGAGCAGCGTCAGCACGTTGATCGTGAAGCCCATCACGTACAGAAAGAAGAACGCGCCGACGAGCGAAACCGGGATGGAGACGAACGGGATCAGCGTCGAGCGCACTGAGCGCAGGAACACGAAGATCACCAGGATCACCAGCAGCACCGCCTCGGCGAGCACCTCGTAGACCGACTCGATCGACTTCTCGATGAAGATCGAGGAGTCGAACGCGATGGCGAAGTCCATGCCCGGGGGCAGCGCCTCACGCACCCGTGGGATCTCGGCCTTGACCGCCTGCGCCACCGAGAGCGTGTTGGCAGTGGACTGCTTGACCACGCCCATGCCCACCGCGGGGTTGCCGTTCACGCGCACGATGCTGCGATCGTCCAGCGCACCGAGGCGCGCGCTGCCCACGTCCTTCAGACGCACCGGGTAGCCGCGCGCTTCGTTGACGATCATCTCGTTGAATTGGTCCGCGGTACGCAGGTCGGATTCCGAGAGCACGGTGAACTCGCGCTCGGCCGACTCGATGCGCCCCGCCGGGATCTCCACGTTCTGCCGCCGCAGCGCGGCCTCCACGTCCTGTGGGGTGAGGCTATAGGCGGCGAGCCGGTCGCGGTCGAGCCAGATGCGCATGGCGTACTTGCGCCCGCCGCCGATGATCACCGAGGCGACCCCGGGGAGGGTCTTCAGCCGGTCGGCGACGTAGCGGTCGGCGTAATCGGTGAGTTCGAGCGAGGAGTGGGTCTCCGAGGACAGGCGCAGCCAGATGATCGCCTGCGCGTCGGACTCGATCTTCGACACCACCGATTCGTCGGCCGCGGCGGGCAGCAGCGCGCGCACGCGCGCCACGCGGTCGCGCACGTCGTTTGCCGCGCTGTCGACGTTGCGCTCGAGCACGAACTCGACCGTGATCTGCGACACCTCCTCGCGCGACACCGACTTGATGGTGCGCACGCCTTCGATGCCGGAAAGCGAATCCTCCAGCGGCTGCGTGACCTGCGACTCGATCACCTGCGCGCTCGCACCCTTGAGCCCGGTGCGCACCGAGACCACCGGGGTATCGATCTTCGGGTACTCGCGCACCGTCAGGCGCTGGAACGAGATCACGCCCACGAGCACGATCATCAGGCTCATGACCGTGGCGAACACGGGGCGCTTGATGCAGAGCTCGGGAAGTTGCACGGTCTGTACGGTGGGCCTGCGGCCCACCCTACCCCTTCTTCTCCGGCGCCGCGGCGGCCGGCTTCGGCGCGCCCTGCATCACCGTCACCGCCGATCCCGGGCCAATCTTCTGCGTGCCCTCGGTGATTACGAGGTCGCCCGCGGCAAGCCCCTGCGCGATCTCGACCTCGCCCACCTTGCGTAACCCGGTCTGCACCTTGACCAGCTCGGCCTTGCCGTCGACGACGCGGTACACGAAGCTGTCCTGGCCACGCGGTACGATCGCCTGCTCGGGGATCCACACCGCGTTCGGGCGCACGCCGAGCGTGAGCTGCACGCGCGCGAACATCCCGGGCCGCAGCTTGATCTGCGCATTGCCGACCCGCGCGCGCACCAGCACGGTCCGTGTCTGCTCGTCGATCGCCGGCTCGATGGCGTAGACCGCGCCACGGAAATCTTCGCCCGCGTAGGAGTCGACCACGATTCTCACGGCCTGCCCGGACTTGAGCTGCGCGAGGAAGGTCTCCGGCATGCGGAAGTCGAGCTTCAGCTGATCGATCTTCTCCAGGCGCGCGATGTCGGTGCCGGCGGCGACGAACGCGCCCTCGCTCACCTGGCGCAGGCCCGCCATGCCGGAAAACGGCGCGCGGATCTCGGTCTTGGCGAGGCGCGCCTCGTCCTCGCGCTGCTTGGCGGCCGAGCGCGCGTGGTTGGCGCGCGCCTCGTCGAAGGACTGCTGGCTGATGAAATTCTTTTTGAAGAGGTCGGCGGCGCGGTCAAGGCGCTGCTTGTCGAGGCCGGCTTGCGCGCGGCTCGAGGCGAGCACCGCCCCGAGCTCGGCCTGGTCGAGGCGCACGAGCACCGCGCCGCGCTCGACCCTCTGGCCTTCCTTGAAAGGCATCTGGGCGACGCGCCCGGAGATCTCCGGCCGGATGGTGACCGCCTCGTCGGCGCGCAGCGTGCCCACGGCGGTCGCCTCGTCGACGGCAGGCGCAACTTTGGCGAGCTGCGCGCGCACGGGCATAGCGGGCGCGGGCTTGGCCTGGGCGTGCGCCCAGGCCGGCGCGAGCGCGATCAGGAAGGCGAGGGCCAGGCGCATGGTAAGCGCCTGATTCTACTTGAAGCGCTAGGCCGTTCGGGGCGAACTTCCCAGCAGGTTCGCGCGCTTCTTCACCAGGCGCTGCCGGGTCTTCTCCACGTACACCACGAAGCGCACGTGCTCGCCGCGACCGCACTCCTCCAGGTCGTCGCGCACGCTGAAGGCGCAACGCACGCTCCTGCCTTCCACCGCCACCACGCGGTAGCGGATGGTGACCCCCATGCCGACGGGCGTGGCGGCGAGATGGTCGATGACGACGCGCGTACCGACGGTGTCCTCGCCCGCGTCGAGGTGCTGCAGCAGGAAGTCGCGGATCGTGTACTCGACGTCGCTCACCATCTGCGGTGTCGCGTAGACCGCGTTCTCCGGCCCCATGAAGGCGATGCAGCGCGCCACGTCCACGGTGAGCCTGCGCTCGCCTTCGGCGCCAACCGCGAGCGACGGCTTCACGCCGCCTTGTAGCCGGCGCGCTCGATCGCCTGCTTCATCGCCTCGACGCTGGTCTGCGCCGGGTCGAAGGTGACTCGGGCGCGCGCCTTGGTGAGGGAAACGTTTGCCTCGGCGACACCCGGCAGGGCACTCAGCACGCGCGTCAAGCTGTTCACGCAGCCCGTGCAGGTCATGCCTTCGATTTGCAGTCTTACGGTATCCATAGATCGATCGGCATGGTACCGAACCGCGCGCCCTTTTGCTTGACGTGCGTCAAGCAACGAGTGGGCCCCGCACGTACCATGCGCCTGCCATGCTCATACCGCTCCAGCCGCCCGCGCAATCCGCTGATCCTTCGCGCTTCGCGCTCTTCGACCTCGGCTTTCGACCGTTCTACCTTCTCGCCGGCGCCTACGCGGCGCTCGCCCTGCCGCTCTGGGCCCTGCAGTACGCGGGCTGGCTCCCCGGCGCGAACATCCTCTGGCACGCACACGAAATGATCTTCGGCTATGCCTTCGCCGTGATCGCAGGGTTCCTGTTCACCGCGGTTCGCGCCTGGACGGGACGGGCCACGCCGACCGGCACCACGCTCGCGGCGATCGTCGCGCTGTGGCTCCTTGCACGCGTCCTCGCTGTCGTCTCCCTGCCGCTCGCGGCCTGGACGGGCGCGCTGTTCGCGATTGCCGTCGCCTGGGGCATCGGCCGGCCGCTCGTGGCCGCCGGCAACCTGCGCAACGCCTTCTTCGTTCTGCTGGTGCTCGGCCTCGGCGCCGCGGGCGTCATCGTGCAGACCTATCCGCAACTCGGCCTCGCCCTCGGCCTCGACGGGGTGCTGTTCGTGATGACGGTTCTCGCCGGCCGCGTGGTGCCGGCCTTCACCAACAACGCGCTGCCCGGCGCGGGCGCGCGGCGCAACGCGTGGCTCGAAATCGGCGCCCTCGGCTCGATCCTGCTGCTGATCGCCGCGGACGCCTTGCAGCGGACCGAACTTGCCGCGGGTTTCGCACTGCTCGCCGCCGCGCTGCACGCGGCGCGGCTTGCACTGTGGGCGCCGCTGAAAACGTGGCGCCGCCCGATCCTGTGGATCCTGCATCTGTCGTACGCCTGGATCGTCGTGCATCTCGCGCTTCGCGGGCTGACCGGGTTCGGCGTGCTGCCGTACGCACTCGGCGCGCACGCGCTCACGGTCGGCGCGATCGGCGGCATGACCCTCGGCATGATGACGCGCACCGCGCGGGGCCACACGGCGCGGCCCCTGGAGGCGGGGCGCGCCGAGATCGCGGCTTACGTGCTGGTGCAACTCGCGGCAGTGTCGCGGGTGCTGGTGCCGCTCGCCGTGCCGGCAGCACAGCTCGCGTCGACGCTCGCCGCGGCGCTGCTCTGGTTCGGCGCCTTCGCCGTCTTTACCGCGGCCTACTACCCGATCCTCGCGCGCCCGCGCCTCGACGGCCAGCCGGGCTGATTCAGGACCACGGCGTCGCGTCGCGCGTCAATGCCACGGCGACGATGTAGGCGGCGACCGCAAGCGCGGCACCGAAGGCGGCTGCACGCACCGTCTTCGTCCGGCCGCGGCGCAGCGCGATCATGCCAAGGACGATGTAGGCGAGGAGCGCAAGCACCTTCGCGGTGATCCACGCGTGCACGAACGGCCCCTGCCCGAGGAACCAGGCAAGCCAGAGCGCGCTCGCCAGCAGCACCGTGTCCACCACGTGCGGCGCGACGCGCACGAAGCGCGCGCCCAGCCAGCGCGAATCGGCGAGCATCAGCGCACCGCGCGCGGCGAAGCCGGCAACGCTGAGCGCGGCGCAGCCGACGTGCAGCGCCCGCACGGCAAGATAGGCCTCAGCCGCGCTCACGGCGGCCGATGAGCTTCAGCATGGTGTCGAGGGTCATCGAGCCGAAGGTGGCACGCGCCGTCTGGTCGATCTCCGCCAGCACTTCTTCCAGCGCCTGCTCGGCGGGCCGCTGCGCGCGGCGCGCGCGCGGCGGCGGCGCGCCGATGTCTTCGAACAGCGCGATCACGTCCATCAGGGTCACGCGCTTGGCGTTGCCGGCGAAGCGGTAGCCGCCCCGCGCGCCGCGCACCGAGTGCACCAGGCCGGCGCGGCCGAGCGTGCGCAGCACCTTGGCGAGGTGATGCGGCGATACGCGCAGTGCCGCGGCGATGTCCGCCACCGACAGCTGACGCGCGGGCGGGGCGGCGAATTCCAGCACGCTGTAGAGCGCGAGCAGCGTGTTCTTCTGCAGCCTCAACCGATCTCCTTCTCGAGCGGGATGACCGGTGCGGCCATCATGCCCTGACTGCGGAAAAACGACAGCACGAGGCGGTTGTCGCGCGCGATCAGCGTGCGCACCGTGGTGACGCCCAGCCGGCGGAACGCGGCCGCGATCGCCGCCAGCATCGCGCTCGCCACGCCGGCTTCGCGCTCTTCGGGGCGCACGCCGATGCCGAAGATCCAGCCGCAGGGCGGTGAGCCGAACTCCCAGTCGCGCACCTCGCCGACGATGTAGCCGAGGATGCGCGCGCCGGACTCGGCGACCAGGAAGCGCCGCCGGGCACCACCGCGGCCATAGCGGCGCAGGATGCCAGCCCAGTACTGCGGCTTGGCGAGTCCCGTCGCACGCTGGTCGATGTCGATCACCTGCGCCAGGTCCGCGGGCGCCGCGCGGCGCACGCGCAGGGGGGCGCCGCCCGCTTTGCGGCGGCGCCCTCTCGTTGCCGACATTACTTGATGCATATCAACTCCAAGGCTCCGAATCCCTATATACGCTTCACAGTACCGGATTATCCGTTTATCCAAAAGGAGCGAGGTCATGAAACTGCACGCATGGTTCGCGGCGGCGCTGCTCGCCGTCTCGGCCGCAGCCCAAGCCCAGGCGCCCATCCGAATCGGCGCCTTCCTCTCGGTCACCGGCCCCGCCGCCTTCCTTGGCGACCCGGAGCAAAAGACCCTCGAGCTCTACGTCGAGCGCCTGAACGCCGACGGCGGCGTGCTCGGGCGCAAGCTCGAGCTCGTGTCCTACGACTCGGGCGGCGACGCCGAGAAGGCTCGCACCTTCGCCAAGCGCCTGATCGAGCAGGACCGCGTCGACCTGATCGTCGGCGGCTCGACCACCGGCGAGACCATGGCGGTGGTGCCGCTGGTCGAAGCCGCGGGCCTGCCGTTCATCTCGCTCGCCGGCGCGGTGGTGATCGTCGAGCCGGTGAAGAAGTGGGTGTTCAAGACACCCCACACCGACCGCATGGCCTGCGACAAGATCTTCGTCGACATGAAGGCGCGCGGCGTAAGCAAGGCGGCGCTCATCTCCGGCAGCGGCGGCTTCGACAAGTCGATGCGCGCCCAGTGCCAGGGCGTGGCGAAGAACCATGGCATCGACGTCGTGGCCGATGAGACCTACGGCGCGAGCGACACCGACATGACCACGCAGCTCACCAAGATCCGCAATACGCCCGGCGTGCAGGCGGTGCTGAACGCCGGCTTCGGCCAGGGCCCGGCGATCGTCACCAAGAATTACCGCCAGCTCGGCATCACGGTGCCGCTGTACCAGTCGCACGGCGTTGCCTCCAAGCAGTACATCAACCTGGCGGGCGACGCGGCCGAAGGCGTGCGATTGCCCGCGGCGGCGCTGCTGGTGGCCGAGTCGCTGCCCGACAGCGACCCGCAGAAGAAGGTGGTGGTGTCCTACAAGCAGGCCTACGAGACGCACTTCAAACAGGACGTGTCCACCTTCGGCGGGCACGCCTACGACGGGCTGATGCTCGCGGTCGCGGCGATGAAGAAGGCCGGCAGCACCGACAAGGCAAAGGTACGCGACGCGCTGGAGCAGATCCGCGGCTACATGGGCACCGCCGGGGTGGTCAACATGTCGGCGCAGGACCACATGGGGCTGGACCTGACCGCGTTCCGCATGCTGGAGGTGCGCAAGGGCGATTGGGTCCTGGCGCGGTGAGCGCGCAACTCGCCCAGTTCCTGCTCTCCGGACTCACCGTGGGCGCCATCTACGCGCTGGTGGCGCTCGGCTTTTGCATCATCTACAACGCCAGCCACGTCATCAACTTCGCGCAGGGCGAGTTCGTGATGATCGGCGGCATGGCCGCGGCGTCGTTCCTCGGCGCCGGCCTGCCACTGCCGCTCGCGGCGCTCGCCGCGGTGGCGCTCGCG
Source organism: Betaproteobacteria bacterium (assembly GCA_029863065.1). Classification (GTDB taxonomy): domain Bacteria; phylum Pseudomonadota; class Gammaproteobacteria; order Burkholderiales; family SG8-39; genus JAABQT01. Next base: position 12,256 of record JAOTWE010000027.1, on the reverse strand, counting down.
GCGCTGATCGGGATGGCGCTGGTCAAGTTCGCGGTCGAGCCCGCGCGCGGCGCCTCGGTGGTGACGCTGATCATCATCACCATCGGCGCCGCCATCCTGCTGCGCGGCCTGGCGAGCATCGTCTGGGACAAGCGCATCCACGCGCTGCCGGCGTTCTCGGGGGAGCAGCCGATCGAAATCGCCGGCGCGACGCTCGCGCCGCAGAGCCTGTGGGTGATCGGCGTCACCGCGCTGATCGTCGCGGCGCTATGGTGGTTCTTCAACCGCACGCTCACCGGCAAGGCGATCCTCGCGGTGTCGCACAACCGGCTTGCCGCGCAGTTGATGGGCATCAGCGTGCGGCGCGTGCTGCTGGTCTCGTTCGGGCTGTCGGCGGCGCTCGGCGCCCTGGCCGGAATCCTGATCGCGCCGATCACCTTCACCTCGTGGGACGTCGGCGTGATGCTCGGCCTGAAAGGCTTCGCCGCCGCCATTCTCGGCGGCATGGGCAGCGGTCCCGGCGCGGTGCTCGGCGGCCTCACGCTCGGGCTGCTGGAGTCGCTGGGCGCGGGCTACATTTCCTCGGCCTACAAGGATGCCATCGCATTCATCATCATCCTCGTGGTGCTGGTGCTGATGCCCGGCGGCCTGCTCGGGGGCCGCGCCACCGAGCGCGTCTAGCGCCGCATGGCGCCCGCATGCTCGCCAGCGCACGCAGTGGCGGAATGCTGGCGCTCATCGCCGGGGTGGCGCTGCTGCCGCTCGCGCTGGCCAACAACTATCACTACGAAATTGCGATCCTCGTCGGCCTGAACGCGATCGTCTGCGTCGGGCTGAACCTGCTGATCGGCTACGCCGGCCAGATCAGCCTCGGTCACGCCGGCTTCTTCGGCATCGGTGCCTATGGCTCGGCGATTCTCACGGCGCGCTACGGCTGGCCGCCGCTCGCGGCGCTGGTCGCGGCGAGCGCCGCTGCGGCGGCGCTCGCCTTTGCCGTCGGCCGCCCGATCCTCAGGCTCAGGGGCCATTACCTGGCCATGGCCACGCTCGGGCTGGGCATCATCATCTCGATCGTCGTCGCCACCGAGGACCGCTACACCGGCGGACCCGACGGCATGAGCGTGCCGCCGCTCGCCCTCGCCGGCTTTACGCTCGCCGGCGAGCGCGCCTGGTACTGGCTGGTCGGCGCGCTGCTGGTGGCCACCGTGTGGCTGTCGCTCAACCTGATCGAGTCCCCGGTCGGGCGCGCGCTGCGCGCGCTGCACGGCTCGGAAGTGGCGGCGGAGGTGAGCGGCATCGACAGCGCGCGCCACAAGCTGCTTGCCTTCGCGCTCTCGGCGGCGATCGCCGCGCTCGCCGGCGCGCTCACCGCGCACTACGCCGGCTTCATCACGCCCGGCAAGGTCACATTCCTGCACTCGATCGAACTGGTGGTGATGGTGGTCTTCGGCGGCATGGCCTCGACTTTCGGCGCGGTCGTCGGGGCGGCGGTGCTCACCGCCCTGCCCCAGCTGCTCACGGTGTTCAAGGAGTACGAGATGGTGGTGTTCGGCAGCGTGATGATGCTGACCATGATCTTCATGCCCAGAGGCCTGGTGCCGACGATCGCCGCGCTCGCCGCGCGGCGCAGGAAGGCGCCGTGAGCCTGCTGCGCGCCGAGGGTCTGTCGAAGGAATTCGGCGGCGTGCGCGCCATCGATGCGCTCGACTTCGAGATCCAGCCCGGGGCGGTGTTCTCGATCATCGGCCCGAACGGCGCCGGCAAGACCACGCTCCTGAATATCCTCACCGGCATCTACCGGCCAAGTGCAGGCCGGCTGTGGCTCGACGATCGCCTGCTCGCGGCGCGCGCGCCGCACGAGTTCGCCGCCGCGGGCATCGGCCGCACGTTCCAGAACCTGCAGATCTTCTTCAACATGAGCGCGCTCGAGAACGTCATGGCCGGGCGCCATCTGCACGAGCGCTGCACGCTCGCGGCGGCGCTGCTGCGTGCGCCGCGGCTGGTGCGCGCCGAGCGCGCCTGCCGCAGCCGCGCCGCGGAGCTGCTCGCCTTTGTCGGGCTCGACGCTTACGAGCGCTCCGCCGCCGACGCGCTGCCCTACGGCGCGCTGAAGCGCCTGGAGATCGCGCGTGCGCTCGCCGCCGAGCCGCGGCTGCTGCTGCTCGACGAGCCGGCCGCGGGCCTCAACCCGTCCGAGATCAGGGAGATCGACGGCCTGATCCAGCGCATCAGCGGACTCGGCATCACCGTAGTGCTGGTCGAGCACAACATGAAGCTGGTGATGGGGGTTTCTCAGCGTGTGCTGGTGCTCGATTACGGCCGCAAGCTCGCCGAGGGCAACACTGAAACGGTGCGCAACAACCCGCGCGTCATCGAGGCCTACCTGGGGGCAGGTGAGCACTGACATGCTGCGCGTCACCGCCCTCGAGAGCCGCTACGGCCGCATCCCCGCGCTGAAGGGTATCGACCTGCGGGTCGAGGCCGGCGAGCTGGTGGCGCTGGTCGGGGCCAACGGCGCGGGCAAGACGACGCTGCTGCGCGCGATCTCCGGCGTGCAGCCGGTTTCGGCGGGGCGCATCGAATTCGATGGCAAAGACGTCAATGCAGCGCCACCCGAGGAGCGCGTGCGCGCCGGCATGGTTCAGGTGCCGGAGGGACGGCAGGTGTTCGGTCCGCTGTCGGTGGAGGACAACCTGCGCCTGGGCGCCTACCGGCGCGGGCGCGCCGAGTCCGCCGCCTCGCTCGAGCGCGTCTACGCCCTGTTTCCCGACCTGGTCGAGCGGCGCCGGCAGGCCGCCGGCACGCTTTCCGGCGGCCAGCAACAGATGCTCGCCATGGGGCGCGCCCTGATGGCGCGCCCGCGCCTGCTGCTGCTCGATGAGCCGAGCATGGGGCTCGCGCCGCGCCTGGTGGCCGGAATTTTCGCTTGCGTCGCGCAGCTGCGCGCCGCCGACACCGCGATCTTCCTCGTTGACCAGAACGCGCGCGCCGCGCTCGCCATCGCCGACCGCGGCTACGTGCTGGAGACCGGGCGCATCGTGCTCACCGGCACCGGCGCCGCGCTGCTCGCCGACGAGGGTGTGCGCAGCGCCTACCTCGGCCTTTAACCTAGATCAAATCCCTCGACCCCATATGAGAGAAGGATAACCCCATGAAAGCCACCCTCGCCCCCGGCATCACCGTGACGCGCGAATTCGCCATCGACCGCGAACGCACCATCGACTTCATGGGCGAGGACGCCCGCGTCTACGCCACCCCCATGCTGGTGCGCGACATCGAGGTCACCTGCCGCGAGCTGCTGCTCGAGCACCTTGAGCCCGGCGAGGATTCCGTAGGCACCCGCGTCGAGATCGACCACCTGGCGGCGACGCTCCTCGGCATGAAGGTCTCGATCACGGCGACGCTCGCCGAACTCAAGGGCCGCGCCGCCGTGTTCGACGTGAACGCCAGCGACGGCCTGGACACCATCTGCCGCGGGCGCCACGCGCGCTTCATCGCCAACGTCGAGCAGGTGAAGCAGCGCCTCAAGCAAAAGCAGGCCAAGGCCGGCGCCGCGTGAAGCGCGTTCCCACCTATTGCTACCAGTGCGTGGCGGGGCCGGACCTGCTCACGGTCAAGGTGGAGGATGGCGTGGTACGGGAGGTCGAGCCCAATTTCGCCGCCGCGGCGGTGCACCCGGGCGGCGGCAAGGTGTGCGTCAAGGCCTACGGCCTGGTGCAGAAGACCTACCACCCGGACCGCGTGTTGCAGCCGATGAAGCGCACCAACCCGAAGAAAGGGCACGACGAGGACCCGGGATTCGTGCCGATCTCCTGGGACGAGGCGCTCGGCCTGATTTCGCAGAAGCTTGTCGGCATCCGCGCGCGCGGCCTGCTCGACGAGTCGGGCTATCCGCGCGTCGCCGCGAGCTTCGGCGGCGGCGGCACGCCGCAGTTCTACATGGGGAGCTTCCCCGCCTTTCTCGCCGCGTGGGGCCCGATGGACATGGGCTTCGGCTCCGGCCAGGGCGTGAAGTGCTACCACTCGGAGCACCTCTACGGCGAGCTGTGGCATCGCGGCTTCACCGTCTCGCCCGACACGCCGCTCACCAACTATCTCATCTCCTGCGGCGCGAACGTCGAAGCGTCGGGCGGCGTCGTCGGCGTGTGGCGCCACGCCGATGCGCGTGCCCGCGGCATGAAGCGCGTGCAGGTCGAGCCGCACCTGTCGGTGACCGGCGCCTGCTCCGCGGAGTGGGTGCCGATCAAGCCGAAGACCGACGCCGCCTTCCTCTACGCGCTAATCCACGTGTTGCTGCACGAGAGCCCGCGCGAGCGGCTGGATGTGGAATTCCTCTACAAGCACACCTCATCGCCTTATCTCGTAGGCACGCACGGCTACTACCTGCGCGAGCCGGCGAGCAGCGCGCCGATCGTCGGCGGCGCGCTGGAGGCGAAGGAGACGCACGTAAGCCTGGAGACCGGCGCCGACGGCGAGGTGCTCGCCGAAGGCCGGCTCGAGGGCGAGACCGCGTTCGCGAAGCTCGTCGCGCACATGAAGCCCTACACGCCCGAATGGGCCGCCGAGATCTGCGACGTGCCTGCGGCGCGCATCCGGCGCATCGCCAATGAATACCTCGACGCGGCCTGCGTAGGGCAGACGATCGAGATCGAAGGCAAGACCCTGCCCTTCCGTCCGGTAGCGGTAAGCCTGGGCAAGACGGTGACCAACGGCTGGGGCGGCTTCGAATGCTGCTGGGCGAGAACGCTGCTCGCGGCACTCGTCGGTGCTCTGGAGACGCCCGGCGGGATCCTGGGCACCACGGTGCGCCTCAACCGACCGATGTCGGAGCGCCACAAGAGCGTGCGCGCGGACGCCGACGGCCTCATGGCCTACCCCTTCAACCCCACCGACGAGCGGCACTGGAGCGCGCGGCCCAATATCCGCAACGCCTACCGCTCGATGGTGCCGCTCGCTGCCGACGGCCCCTGGAGCCAGGCGCTCGGGCCCACGCATTTCTCCTGGATGTTCCTCGACGCGACGCCGCCGGGCCTGCCGCGCGTGACGCTGCCCGAGGTGTGGTTTCTGTACCGCACCAACCCGGCGATCTCGTTCTGGGACACCGCCAAGCTGGAAGAGCGCATGGCGCGCTTTCCGTTCGTGGTCGCGTTCGCGTTCACGCGCGACGAGACCAACCATTACGCCGACGTGCTGCTGCCCGACGCCACCGACCTCGAGAGCCTGCAGCTCATCCGCATCGGCGGCTCGAAATACATCGAGCAGTTCTGGGACCACGAGGGCTTCGCCCTGCGCCAACCCGCCATCGCGCCGCGCGGCGGCGCGCGCGATTTCACCGACATCGCCACCGCGCTCGCCGAGCGCACGGGGCTGCTCGAGCCGTATAACGCCGCCATCAACAAGGGAACGCTGGGCGTGCCGCTCAAGGACTTCGCGCTCGATGTCTCGCGGCCCCATGGCGTGGAGGAGATCTGGGAGGCGGTGTGCAAGGCGGCGAGCCGCGAGCTGACGAACGGCGCCGAGGCGCACGGCCTCGATTGGTGGAAGGAGCACGGCCTCGCCACGCGGCCGTTTCCGCGCACGGCGTGGTACCTCTTCCCCACGCTCGCGGCGAAAGGCTTGCGTTTCGAGATGCCCTACCAGGAGCGGCTGCTCAGGATCGGCACCGAGCTCGGCCGGCGCCTGCACGAGCACGGCATGACCTGGTGGGACAAGCAACTCGCCGAATACCAGGCGCTGCCGGCGTGGAAGGATTTCCCGGGCATCTGGGACAGCGGCGAGCAGTATCCGTTCTGGCTGCTCACCTCGCGCTCGATGCAGTACGCCTGGGGCGGCAACGTCGGCATGCAGCTCATCAAGGAGGTCGCCGACAACATCGCCGGCCACAGCGGCGTGATTGTGAATGCGGGAAAGGCGCGCGAGCTGGGGATCCATGAAGGCGACTGGCTCGAGATCGCGACGCCGCAGCACTCGGTGCGCGCGAAGGCCGTGCCGCGCCAGGGAATCCGACCCGACACCCTGCTGCTCCTCGGCCAGTTCGGGCACTGGCAGACACCGGTGGCGAAGGACTTCGGCATGCCCTCCATGAATTCGCTCGTGCCGATGTCGCTCGAACTGACCGACGCCACCGGCTCCGGCGCGGACATTGTGCGCGTCGCCCTGAGGAAAGCGGCATGACGCGCTGGGCGATGGTCGCGGACCTGCGGCGCTGCGTCGGCTGCCAGACCTGCACCGCGGCGTGCAAGCAGACGAACGCCACGCCGCCCGGCGTGCAGTGGCGGCGCGTGCTCGACATGGAGGTGGGCGAGTACCCCGAGGTGAAGCGCGCCTTCGTGCCGGTGGGCTGCATGCACTGCGACGAACCGCCATGCATGCACGTTTGCCCGAGCACGGCGACGAAAAAGCGCGCCGACGGCATCGTCACCATCGATTACGACCTGTGCATCGGCTGCGCCTACTGCGCGGTCGCCTGCCCCTACCAGGCGCGCTACAAGAGCAGCGACGATACACTGCGCCCGGACGTCGCCACCAAGTGCACCTTCTGCGTCGAGCGCATCGACGCCGGCCTCGCCCAGGGCCTCAAGCCCGGCGTCGACCCGGAGGCGACGCCGGTCTGCGTCAACTCGTGCATCGCGCAGGCGCTGCACTTCGGCGATGTCGAGGATGCGCAGAGCAACATCCGCGGGCTGCTCGCCGAGAACCAGCACTTCCGCATGCACGAGGAGCTCGGCACCGGCCCGCGCTTTTACTACCTGTGGGACAAGGCCCCATGAACTCGCTGCAGAAGCACTGGGATGCGCGCGCCGCGCTCAACTTCATACTCGGCGGGATGGGCGCCGGCCTGATGATCGCCGCGGCGCTCGCCCATGCGGCCGGCAGGGCGCCGATCCTGCTTTCCCTCGTGCTGGTCGCCGCAGGGCTGGGCGCGGTGTGGCTGGAGATCGGGAAGAAATTTCGCGCCCTCAACGTGTTCATCAACCCGTTCACCTCCTGGATGACGCGCGAGTCGTTCATCGCCGCGCTGCTGATCTCGTTCGGCGCCGCGGCGATGGTCAAGCCCCAGCCGTTCCTGCCCCTTGCGGCGGCGACCGCCCTCGTTTTCGTCTGGTGCCAGGGACGCATCCTGCACGCCTCGAAGGGCATCCCGGCCTGGCGCGCGCCGCAGGTCGTGCAGTTCATCGTGAGCACCGGGCTCGCCGAAGGCGCGGGACTGGCGCTGTTTTTTTCCACCGAGCCGCTGCTGCTCACGTGGTTCGCGCTGGCGCTCGTCCTGCGCGCGGTCGCCTGGACGCGCTACGCGGCGGCGGCGCCGAGCGCGGCGCTCGAGTCGCCGGGCAAGGCACTCTTGCAGATCGGCACCGTGGCGGCGCTGGCACTCGCCCTGGCCGGCGCCTGGTTTCCGGCCGCAGCGCCGCTCGCCGGCGCCGCGGCGCTCGCCACCGGCCTGTGGCTCAAGTTCGCGCTGGTGACGCGCGCCGCCTTCAACCAGGGATACGCCCTGCCCCGGCTGCCGGTGCGGGGCACACGCTGAGGAGCCGCCCATGACCGCCATGCTGCAGCCCCGGTACGCCGCCAAGGTGCACGAGCATGTGAGCGCGCCGCGCCGCCGCTATTACTTCGAGCGCGCGGCGGAAACCATGCCGCGCGTGCAGCTCGCGCAGCTGCAGCTCAGGCGCCTCAGAGCGAGCCTCAAGGCGGCGTACGAGAAAGTCCCGTTTCACCGCGAGCGCATGCGCGCGCTGCGCCTGCGTCCCGAGGACATCCGCTCCCTCGAGGACGCGCGCGCGCTGCCCTTCACGCTGAAAAGCGATCTGCGCGATCACTACCCCTTCGGCCTGTTCGCGCGGCCGCGCGAGACGCTCGCCCGGCTGCATGCGTCCTCGGGCACTACCGGCAAGCCGACCGTGGTCGGCTACACCGCGGCGGACCTGGCGACCTGGGCGAGCCTGATGGCGCGCTCGCTCGCCTGCGCCGGCGTGCGCCCGGGCGACCTGATCCACAACGCGTACGGTTACGGCCTGTTCACCGGCGGCCTCGGTGCGCACTACGGCGCCGAGCGCCTCGGCACCACCGTGGTGCCGATGTCAGGCGGCCAGACCGAGCGCCAGGTGGCGCTGCTGCAGGACTTCGGCGCGCGCGTGCTGTGCGCGACGCCGTCCTACGCGCTCAACATCGCCGAAGTCGCCGAGCGCGAGGGCGTCGACCTGCGGGAAGGCTCGCTCGCGATCGGCATCTTCGGCGCCGAGCCCTGGAGCGAGGCGATGCGCGCGGAGATCGAGCGCCGTCTCGGCCTCAAGGCGATCGACCTCTATGGCCTCTCCGAGATCATGGGCCCCGGCGTCGCCGTCGAGTGCGAGGCGCAGGACGGCCTGCACGGCTGGGAGGACCACTTCCTGTTCGAGATCATCGACCCGGAGACGGGCCGGGCGGTCGCCGAGGGCGACACGGGCGAGCTGGTCATCACCACGCTCAGCAGGCAGGCGCTGCCGATGATCCGCTATCGCACGCGCGACATCACGCGGCTGAGCACGCAGCGTTGCGCGTGCGGCCGCACGCACCTGCGCCTGCGACGCATCACCGGGCGCAACGACGACATGCTCATCATCCGCGGCGTCAACGTCTACCCCTCGCAGATCGAGGCGGTGCTCGTGGGCCTGCCCGGCATCGCGCCGCATTACCAGCTGGTGCTCGAGCGCCGCGGCAGCCTCGACGAGTTGACCATCGAGGTGGAAGCCGACGGACCGGCGCCAGTGATCGAGGAACGCGTGCGCCACCACATCAAGTCGATGATCGGCGTCACCGCGGCGGTGCGCGTGCTCGGACCGGGCGCCGTTCCGCGCTCGCAAGGCAAAGCGGTGCGCGTGCGCGACCTGCGGCCGAAGTCGGCGTAACGTGGAGCTGCAGCGCCAGATCAGCCGCAGGCTGCATGACGAGCATGTCGCGATCATCGACCTGCTCGGCCGCTTCGGGCGTGCGCTCGAGCGGCTGGGCGCCGGCCCGCCGGCCGCCGATGATGCGGGTTGGCGCGTGCTGCTCGCGCAGCTCGGTACCGCGCTTGAACACGAGATCACCCACCATTTCGACCTCGAGGAGACGCAGCTCTTTCCGCGCCTGCATGCGCACGGCGACGGCGAGCTCGCGGAACTGCTGTTCGAGGACCACGAAGTCATCCGGGGCGTGACCCGGCCGCTGCTCGCACTGGTGGCGCGGGCGCGACTCGGCACTCTGGACGCGGCGGGCTGGCGCTCGCTGAAGGCGCTGGGGCTCGAACTGGTGGACCGGCTCGGCTCGCACGCGGAAAAGGAGCAGGGCGCGCTGGTGCCGCTGGTGGACGAATTGCTGGACGAGGCTACGGACCAGGAGCTATGGACGCACTACACAAGCTGAAGCTGCGGCGCCTCGCCGCCGCCGACCTCGACGCGGTGGTGGCGCTCGACGCCGAGTTGGCGGGCCGCACGCGGCGCGCCTACTTCGAGCGCCGGCTGGCGGCGGCCCTGCGCCAGCCCGAGCTGCACCTGCAATTCGCGGCCGAGCACGAGGGCGCCTTCCTGGGGCACGCGCTGGCGCGCGTGCTCGAGGGCGAATTCGGGCGTACGCAGCCCGGGTTGCGGCTCGAAGTGATCAGCGTGGCGCCGGCGGCGCAGAGCCGCGGCGTCGGCAGCGCCCTGCACCGGGCGCTGGAAGACGAGGCGGGAAAGCGCGGCATCACCGAGCTGCGCACGACCGTCTCGTGGCGCGATCACGCCATGCTGCGCTTCCTCGACAGCGCGGGCTACGCGCTGTCCGCAAGTCTGGTCCTCGACTGCGCGCTGCGCGACAACCCGTTGCTCGCGCGCCCCGAGGCGGTGGGCGCGTCCGAGCGCCAGTCGCCGGGCGACGCCAACGACTGGAGCGCGCCCGCCGGTGACAATTTCGCGCAATTGGCTCGCGACGCCGCGGACGTGCGCCTGCTCGCCGCAAAAGACCTCGAGGACGTGGTGCGCATCGACCGCCAGATCACGGGACGCGAACGCCGCGCCTTCATGCAGCACGCGCTGGACGAGGCGCTGCGTGAGTCGGGGGTGCGCATTTCGCTCGCTGCGCGCGCCGAGCGCGTGATGACCGGCTACCTCATGGCACGCGCCGACCTCGGCGATTTCGGGCGCACCGAGCCGGTGGCGGTGATCGACACCCTCGGCGTGGCCCCCGAGTTCGCGCACCGTGGCATCGGCCACGCCCTGCTGCAGCAGTTGTTCCTCAACCTCGATGCGTTGCGCATCGAGCGCGTCGAAACCATCGTCTCGACGCGCTCGCCCGATCTTCTCGGGTTTTTCTACGGCGCGGGTTTTGCGCACGCGCAGCGCCTTGCTTTCGTGAAGCGACTGCCATGAGCGGCACGTCGGCGGCCCCGGTGATCGAGTGGAGCGAGCGCTACGAGGTCGGCATCGCCGCGATCGACGGCCAGCACCGGGAAATGCTCGACATCGCCAACCGCCTGATCGAGGGCCTGCACGCGGGTCGCGACCACGATGAGCTGGTAGAAACCCTGCGCGAGCTGGCGCGCTGCGCCGAGCACAACATCGCCACCGAGGAGCGCCTCATGCAGGAGCACGGGCTCGCCACCGCGCACCATCGCGACGAGCACCGGCGGCTGCTGGAAAGCATATGGCAATTCGACCTGCGCCTCGATCCCGGCGGCCTGGACGAGAGCGTGCGCTTCCTGCGCGAATGGCTGCTCGGCCACATCGACGAGGACGACCGGCCGTTTGCCGAACAATTGCGCTCGCGCGGCGTGAGCTGAAGAACCCTTACAGGAGAACCCCATGAAGTTCGATGGCCAAACTGCGGTAGTGACGGGCGCCGCCTCCGGCATCGGCCGGGCCACGGCCGAGGCGCTCGCCGCCGCGGGCGCGCACGTGATCCTCGGCGACGTCAACACGGAGGCCGGCGAAGCCGCGGCCGCGGCGATCCGCGCGCGCGGCCAGGGCGCCGACTTCCTGCGCCTGGACGTCACCGACCCGGCCTCGATCGAGGCCTTCCGGCGCGAAGCGGCCGTGCGCCGGCCGCAGGTGGACATCGTCGCCAACGTCGCGGGCTGGGGAAAGACCGAGCCGTTCGTGCAGAACACCCCGGAATTCTGGGACAAGCTGGTGGTGCTCAACCTGATGGGCCCGGTGCGCATGAGCCGCGCCTTCCTCGAGCCGATGATCGCGCGCGGCGCGGGCCGCATCGTCAACGTGGCGAGCGACGCGGGCCGCGTCGGCAGCCTCGGCGAGACCGTGTACTCGGCCGCCAAGGGCGGCGCCATCGCCTTCACCAAGTCGCTCGCGCGAGAGGTGGCACGCTACAACATCACGGTCAACTGCGTCTGCCCCGGCCCCACCGACACGCCGCTGATGGCCGCGGTGCCCGACAAGATCAGGGAGGCCTTCACGCGCGTCACGCCGATGCGCCGCCTGGCCAGGCCGGGCGAGATCGCCGACGCGATCCTGTTTTTCGCCAGCGCCCGCGCAAGTTTCGTCACCGGGCAGGTGCTCTCGGTGAGCGGCGGTCTTACCATGGCCGGCTGAATTTCCAACCCAGGAGAACCTTCGCATGTACAAGTACAAGGCGGCGGAATGGCGCCCGCAGCATTTCAGCTGGGAGGTGAAGGAGCGCGTGGCGACCGTCACGCTGAACCGGCCCGAGCGCAAGAACCCGCTCACTTTCGAGAGCTACGCCGAGCTGCGCGACACCTTCCACAAGCTGCAGTACGCCGAGGACGTGCGCGCGGTGGTGTTCACCGGCGCAGGCGGCAACTTCTGCTCGGGCGGCGACGTGCACGAGATCATCGGGCCGCTCGTCAAGATGGACATGCCCGACCTGATGCGCTTCACGCGCATGACGGGAAGCCTGGTGAAGGAGATGCGCACCTGCCCGCAGCCGATCATCGCCGCGGTGGACGGCGTGTGCGCGGGCGCGGGCGCCATCATCTCCATGGCCAGCGACCTGCGCTACGCCACGCCCGCGGCCAAGACCGCGTTCCTGTTCGTGCGCGTGGGACTGGCGGGCTGCGACATGGGCGCCTGCGCCATCCTGCCGCGCATCATCGGCCAGGGCCGCGCGGCGGAGCTGCTCTACACCGGGCGCTCGCTTGGCGCCGAGGAAGGCCTCGCCTGGGGCTACTTCAACGAAGTCGTGCCCGCGGACAAGCTCCTCGCGCGCGCCCAGGAGATGGCGCACACGCTCGCCGATGGCCCCGCGTTCGCGCACGCCATGACCAAGAAGTGCCTGCACCAGGAATGGAACCTGTCCATCGAGC
>JAOTWE010000026.1 GCA_029863065.1 Betaproteobacteria bacterium | reverse complement strand
CCTGGTCGTGCTCGACGTGCCGACCCAGGACGTGATCTCGCGCGACAACGTCTCGGTGAAGGTGAACGCGGTGGTCTACTTCCGCGTCGTCGACCCGCAGCTCGCCATCATCCAGGTGGCCAACTTCCTCGACGCCACCAGCCAGCTGGCGCAGACGACGTTGCGCTCGGTGCTCGGCAAGCACGAACTCGACGAGATGCTCGCCGAGCGTGACAAGCTGAACGTCGACATCCAGACGATTCTCGACCAGCAGACCGATGCCTGGGGCATCAAGGTGGCGAACGTCGAGATCAAGCACGTCGACCTGGACGAGTCGATGATTCGCGCCATTGCGCAGCAAGCGGAAGCCGAGCGCGCTCGGCGCGCCAAGATCATCCACGCCGAAGGCGAGCTGCAGGCCTCGGCGAAGCTCCTGGAGGCCGCCAACATGCTGTCGCAGCGCGCCGAGGCCATGCAGCTGCGGTACCTGCAGACGCTGACGCAGATCGCGAGCGACAAGTCGCACACCATCGTCTTCCCGCTGCCGATGGACGTTCTCGGGCCGATTATGGAGGCGGCGAAGAGGCTTAAGGGCGCATGAGCGGGGCGGCACGCCCGCTCGACGGCATCCGCGTTCTCGAGATGGGCCAGTTGCTGGCCGGCCCCTTCGCCGGCTGTGTGCTGGGCTACTTCGGCGCCGAGGTGATCAAGATCGAGCCGCGCGGCGGCGATCCGATTCGCGGCTGGCGCGAGGTGCGTGACGGTACCTCGCTATGGTGGGCGAGCCTGGCGCGCAACAAGAAGTCGGTGACGCTCGACCTGCAAAGCGCGCGCGGCCGCGAGCTGGCGAAGGCGCTGGCGGCAAAGTGCGACGTGCTGATCGAGAACTTCCGCCCGGGGACGATGGAGAAGTGGGGTCTGGGTCCGGCCGAGCTGAAGAGCCTCAACCCCGAGCTCATCTACGCCCGGGTCTCGGGCTACGGCCAGACCGGGCCGTACGCATCTCGGCCCGGCTTCGCCTCGGTGTGCGAGGGCTTCGCGGGCTTTCGCCACCTGAACGGCTTTCCCGACCGCGCGCCGGTGCGGCCGAACTTGTCCATGGGCGACACGCTCGCCGGTGTGCACGCGGTGCTCGGCATCCTGCTCGCGCTCACGGCGCGCCTGCGACAGAAGACACCCGCCGGCCAGGTGGTGGACGTGGCGATCTACGAATCGGTGTTCAACATGCTCGAGTCGGTGGTGCCCGAGTACGACGGCGCGGGCGTGGTGCGCGAGCCTTCGGGCTCGACGATCACCGGCATCGTGCCGACCAACACCTACCGCTGCGCGGACGGCAAGTACGTGATCATCGGCGGCAACGGCGACTCCATCTACCAGCGCCTGATGCGCGCCATCGGCCGTCCGGAGATGGCGGAGGATGCGCGCTACGCGACGAACGCAAAGCGCGTCGAGAACGAAAAGGAGATCGACGCCGCGATCTCCGCCTGGACCGGCGCGCGAAGCTCGGGCGACGCACTCGAGGCGCTGCGCAAGGCCGAGGTGCCGAACGGCCCGATCTACAACGTCGCCGACATGATGGCCGACGAGCACTTTCAGGCACGCGGCATGTTCGAGACCGTGCAGGTGGGCGGCAAGCCGCTGAGGATTCCTGCCATTCCGCCGCTGCTTGGCGACACGCCCGGCCGCACCGATGCGCCCGGACCGAAGCTCGGTGCGCACACCGACGAGGTGCTGGAGTCTTTGCTCGGACTGAAGGCCGAGCAGCGCGAGGAATTGCGCGCAGCCGGCGCGATCTGACTTGTACGGTGGGCCCCTGGCCCACCCTACGGAACGATCCTTTCGGCGCGAAAGCGCGCGAGCAGCCGCTGGAACATCTCCCCGCTGTCCACTGCGGCGTGAAAGCCGTGCTGGCGCGACTTCGTGACGTTGGTCATCACGTCCCAGTCGCAGTTGAAAACGTAGTCGCCGAACGGCCAGGCGACGACTTCGCTGAAGCGGTAGGGCTTCAGGCCGTACTTCTTCACCATTTCGTCCCAGAGCAGCGCCTTGTCCGCCATGAATTCCACGAGCGCGTGCTGCTGAGGTGCCGCCGCAGGCATGTCGAACACCTTCGCGATCGCCGGCCACACGTGCTGCCAGCGGAAGTAATCGCCGTTGGTGATGTTGTAGGCCTGGTTGGCGCAGCGCGGCTCGGTCGCCGCCCAGTACGCCGCTTCGGCGAGATGTGCCGATTCGGTCACCTGATACAGCGAAGACCAGGCCTTCCCTGGAAACGCCAACGGCAGTCCGAGTTCTTTTCGTATTGATGCGTAAACAGCGATCACCGAAATGATGCTCATCGCCGTGCCGGGGGCGAAGCCGCACAGCGTCTGCGGCCTGAGCTCGGTCCAGCTCCAGCGCTTGCCCTTCTGGAACGCCGCCAGCCAGTCGATCTGATCGAAGTAGTAGTTGGCGCCCGCGTGGCGCGGGTCGTCCTCGCGCGCCGGCGTCTTGAACGGCCCGAGATGCGAGCCGTAGTACTTGGTGCCGGTCACCAGCACCACGCGCTCGAGCTTCGCCGAGGCCCTGTGCAGCCCGGTGACCGAGTTCACCAGCAGGCCGAGGTTGGCGGCGATGTTCTTCGCGTAGTCGGCGGCGGGGCCGCTGCCGGGCTGAAAGGCGGCGAAGAAGACGTGCGTGACTTCCGCGAGTCCGGCGAGCTTTGCCCTGGTGTCCGCCAGGTCCAGCAGGTCCACCGAAATGTGCCGTACGCGCGTCGCGTCGGTGCCCTTGCGCCGCGAAAGTCCGATCACGTTCCACGCGGGTAGCGAGGCAAGCTTCTCGACGATGTAGCGCCCGATGACTCCCTGGGCGCCGATGACGACGGCGGTGGGCATGTGCCGGATTATCCCAGTTCGTCGATGGAGTGCGGCCAGCTCTTCTTCAGCAGCCGCGACAGCGCACGGTCGGCGAGAAGCTTGCCGCCGGTCTGGCCAGAAACGCCTCGCCCGCGTCGCGGTGCTCGAGGTAGACGGCGAGGTCGGGCAGTTCGGGCATGTCGCCCAGCTTTACATTACTTTACTCTGGCGCAACAGCCTGCTTACAGCTCGGTCGGACAATGATCTCGCCCTTTTTCGACCCAAGAGGATTCGACATGGACCAGCAACCGCAAACCCCCCTTCGCCGGCGCTTCTTCCGCTTCGCGGCCGCCGGCGCCGCATTGGCCGGCCTCTCCGGTCTCGCCTGGAAGGCAGCCGCGCACGGCGGCCGCAGCGGCGGGCCGATCGATCCGGCCAGGCTCGACGAGCACCTCGAGCGCATGCTGAAGCACCTGTACGTGGAAATCGACGCCACCGCGGCGCAGCAGCAAAAACTCGAGCCGATCATCAAGCAGGCGGCGAAGGAGCTGATGCCGCTGCGCGAGAAGGTCCGCGAGGCGCGCCGCCAGGGCATGGAGCTGCTCTCTGCGCCCAGCATCGACCGCGCCGCGATCGAGCGCCTGCGCGTCGAGCAGATCAGCTCTGCCGATCAAGCGTCCAAGCGCTTCGTCCGGGCGCTCGCCGATGTCGCCGAAGTGCTGACGCCGGAGCAGCGCAAGATCGTCGCCGAGCGCATGCAGCGCCGTCGCCACGGCCACCGTTGGGGCTAGACTCGCTGCGGTGGCGCAGCGCATATTGCTGATCGAGGACGACGCCCGCCTCGCCGGGATGGTAGCGGAGTACCTGGGCGAGGCGGGCTATCGCGTTGCGCACGTGGCAATGGGGCAGGCCGGGCTGGAGCGGCTGGCGAGAGAGCCGCACGACGCGGTCGTGCTCGACCTGAGTCTCCCCGACATCGACGGCCTCGACGTGTGCCGCCAGTTGCGCGAACGTTTTGACGTCCCTGTGCTGATGCTGACCGCGCGCGGCGAGCCGGCCGATCGCGTGGTCGGCCTCGAGCTCGGCGCCGACGACTACCTGCCCAAGCCCTTCGAGCCGCGCGAGCTGCTCGCGCGGCTGCGCGCGATCCTGCGCCGCGGGCGCAGTTCGGCGGCGGCGCCCCTGCGCTTCGGCCGCCTCGAAATCGACCGCGACGCACGTGCCGTGCGCGTCGACGGCGCGGCGCGCACGCTGACCGCCTACCAGTTTGCGTTGCTCACGGCGCTCGCCGAAAACGCAGGCCGCGTGCTTTCGCGCGAGGCGCTGATGGATCTGCTGAAGGGCGTGCCGCTCGACGCCTTCGATCGCTCCATCGACGTCCACGTCTCGCGCCTGCGCCAGGCGATCGAGGACGATCCCAAGAAACCCAGGCGCATCATCACGGTACGCGGCGCCGGCTACGTGTTCGCGCGGGCGCAGGACTGATGCGCCGTCTGTACCTGCGAGTCTACGTGGCGGTGATCGCCAGCCTCGCGGTGTTCGCGCTGATCGCCGGGGTATTGTGGCGTCAGCTGGGCGACCCGGGTCCGCAGGGCTTCGCCTTCGAAGTCGCGGGCACGCTCGCCGTGAACGCCTTGCCGGCCGCCGACGCGCCGTCCGCGGCGCAGCAGCGGGCGCTGGAACAACTGGCCCGCAATCTGCACGCCGACGTCGCCCTGTACTCGCGGGAGCGCGCATTGCTCGCCGCGGTCGGCGAGCCGCTGCCCGCGCCGCGTTCCGATCGGGCACGCAGCGGCTGGTTGCGCCGCATGGAGGGTCCGCCGGCCTGGGCGCTGCGCCTCGGCGACGGGCGCTGGCTGGTGGCGCGCGTGCCGCGCGACCGCCGGCATCCGGCCTACGGGCTGTTCCTCACACTGGCATTGATCGCGCTCGCCGTCGGCGTCGGCATGTACCCCGTGGTGCGCCGGCTGACCAAGCGGCTCGAGCGCCTGCAGGCGGGCGTCGAATTGCTGGGCGCGGGCGAGCTTTCCGCGCGCGTGCCGGTGGAGGGGCGCGACGAAGTGGCGCAGCTCGCGGGCAGCTTCAATGCCGCGGCGGCGCGCATCGAGAAGCTGGTCGCGGGCCACAAGGGACTGCTGGCCCACGCGTCGCACGAGCTGCGAACGCCGCTCGCGCGCATCCGCATGGGCATCGAGATGGTGAAAGGCGGGGTGGATGCCGAGCGCCGCGAGGCGCTGCTGCGCGACATCGCCGAGCTCGACGCCATGATCGACGAGATTCTGCTAGCGAGCAGGCTGGACGCGCTGCCTGCGCTCGACGCCATCGAGGACGTCGACTTGCTCGCGCTGGCGGCCGAGGAGTGCGCGCGCTATGACGGCGTGGTGCTGGAGGGCGAGTCGGTAGCGCTGCGCGGCGAACCGCGGCTGCTGCGCCGCCTGCTGCGCAACCTGCTTGAGAATGCGGCCAAACACGGCAGGCCGCCGGTGCGAGTGCGCATTGCGCGCGGCGCCAGTGCGATTGAAATCAAGGTTGCCGATGCCGGCGCCGGCGTGCCGGAGAGCGAGCGCGAGCGCGTTTTCGAGCCTTTCTTCCGCGGCGCGGGCGCGACGCAGGGCGCCGGCCTCGGCCTGTCGCTGGTGCGCCAGATCGCCCGTCGCCACGGCGGCGACGCGCGTTATGCCGACGGTTTCCGGGTGACTCTGGCGCCGTCGCCGCCGGCTAAATGAGCTTCTGCTTGTTGAAGTAGGCCTTTCTCCAGCGGGTGACCGTCACCTTCTCGAACAGCCCCGCCTTGGTGAAGGGGTCGCCGGCGATGAAGGCCTCGGCCTCCTTGCGATCTTCCGTGTCGACGATGAGGATGCCGCCGTGGCCGCCGGTGCCGTCGTCCGCGGTCAGTGCGCCGGCCGCCAGCAGTTTTTGCAGATTGGCCGTGAGATACTGCACATGCGTGTCGCGTATCTTGGCGCGCAGCTCCCCGCTGTTCGGCTTGTCAGTCGTCTGAATGGCGTAGGGCACGGCGTCTCCTTTTCACGATAGATGGGAAGATATGAATACTAAACAAGTACGGCATCTGCTTGCATGGGGATGTGCTGCCGCGCTGGCTCTGGTCACGGCTGGCGCGCACGCCGCCCACCCGCTCATCACCGAGGACACCGGCACGCAGGGCTTGGGGCTTCGCCAGCTCGAAATCTTTGGCGATGAGAGCAAGGACGGGGCGGGCCGGCGCCAGGAGGTGTACACCGGCGTGCTGAGCTATGGCCTCGCCGAGACCGCCGATCTGCAATTGGGCCTGCCCTGGTATCGGAACGGCGGCGACGGCATCGGCGACGTTGCGTTCGACCTGAAATGGCGCTTCTTCGAGCGCGACGCGCTCAGTTTCGCGCTCAAGCCCGGCGTTACGCTGCCCACCGGCGACGAGGGCGACGGCCGCGGCACCGGCAAGATGACCTGGGGGTCGCTGCTCATCGTGTCTTACGCGCCCGGCGCCATCGCGCTGCATGCGCACCTGGGATTTCGGCGCAACGACAACAAGCTCGGCGAGCGCGAGTCGCTGCGCCAGCTGGCAGCGGCCGCTACTTACAGGGTGGGTGACGTGCGCTTCGTGGGCGAGCTGACGCGCGAGACCAACCCGGTTCAGGGCGGGCGCACCGTGCGCTACGCGACGGTCGGCGCGATCTGGTCGATGACCCGTGACGTCGACTTCGACATCGGCTGGCGCCAGGGCTACGGTGGCGCACCGATCGACGAGGCGCTGCTGCTCGGCGCCACGGTGCGCTGGTAGCGCGGTCTCAGCGGTCGACGACTTTGGCGATTACCGGGTAGTAGGCGCCGCCGAAGCCCGCGGCGCGCGCCTCCTCCAGCACCGCCGCCACCGTTTCGGCGCCGCGCAGCCGCACGCCGGCTTCGCGGCCCAGTTCCAGGGCGTAACCGTTGTCCTTGGCCGCGTACTCCACCGAGAAGGCGCGCTCCGGATAGGCGCCGGGCAGCATCGCCTTCATGCCGTGGTTGCGCAGCGCGAAGCTGTCGGCGGAGCCTTTCGACAGCGCATCGAACAGCAGGGCCGGATCCACCCCGGCGCGCCGGCCGAGCGCCAGCGCCTCGGCGAGCGCGTTGACGGTCTGGAACAGCACCATGTTGTTGAGGATCTTGACCACCTGTCCGCTGCCCACGCCGCCGCAGTGCGTGATGTCAGTGCCGAGGCAGGCGAGCAGCGGCCGGATGCGCGCGAATACTTCGGGCGTTGCTCCCACGCTGATCGCGAGCGTACCTTGCTGCGCCGCTGCACGTGTGCGCGCGATCGGCGCGTCGGCGTAGTCGGCGCTGCGCTCGGCGAACCGGCGCGCCAGCGCGCGCGTGCGGCCGACCCCGGAGGTACCGAGATCCACCACCGTTAGCCCGGCGCGCGCCGCAGGCAGCAACGCGGTTTCGCAGAGCGATTCCAGTTGCGTGCCACCCGGAAGGCAGACGAAGAGAATCGAGGCCTGCGCGGCGACCTCCGCCGACGACGCGGCGACCGCCACGCCCTGCGCGCGCAGCCGCTCCAACGGCGCGCGCTGCGGATCCCAGGCGAGCACGCGCTTGCCGCTCTTCGCGGCCAGATTGCCGCACATGGGCTCGCCCATGACGCCGGTGCCGATGAAGCCGATCGATTCGGGTTTCGTCATGAGGCCTCCATGCGCGCAGTATAGAATCCAACGCTTTGCTCCCGCCGTCATGAACAACGACGCTGCATTTCCCGCCGGCCAGCCCGGCGCCAGCCAGTGGATCGGCAAGCCGTTGCGCCGGCTGGAGGACGCGCGACTGCTCACCGGGCAGGGCCGCTTTACCGATGATGTGCGCCCCGAAGGCGCCGCCCACGTGGCATTCCTGCGCTCGCCGCATGCGCACGCCCGCTTTGCGGCGCCCGATGTCGCCGCGGCGCGTGCCGCACCTGGGGTCCTCGCCGTCTACACCGGCGCCGACGTCGCCGCCGACGGCGTCGGGCCGATCCCCTTTACGCACCTGCACAAGCGCCAGGACGGATCGCCGATCGTCGCGCCGCCGCGCATGCCGATCACCGCCGACGAAGCGCGTTTCGTCGGCGATGCCGTGGCCATGGTGGTGGCCGAGACGCGCGAGCAGGCGCGCGACGCTGCAGAGCTGATCGAAGTTGCATGGGAGCCGATGGACGCCATCGCCGGGCTCGAGGCGGCGGGACGGGCGGGCCACGTCGCCGCCTACTACCACGCCGGCGACAGGGCGGCGCGCGAGGCGGCCTTTGCCGCGGCGAAGCACGTCGTGCGCCTGCAGGTGGTCAACCAGCGCGTGGTCGCCAATCCCATCGAGCCGCGCTCGCTGGCCGCGCACTACGATGTGGAGACAGGGCGCTACACGCTGTGGTGCCCGACGCAGAACGTGCACACGGTGCGCGCGCAGCTCGCCACTTCGCTCGGCGACCGGGAAGAGGCGCTCAGAATCGTCAGCACCGACGTCGGCGGCGGCTTCGGCGCGCGCGGCTACGCCTATCCCGAGCATGCCGCGCTGCTGTGGGCGGCGAAAAAGCTCGGCCGGCCCCTGCGCTGGCTCGCCGACCGCTCGGAGAACTTCCTTGCCGAGGTGCACGGGCGCGACAACCTGACCGTGGCGGAGATCGCCATCGACGCCGAGAACCGCTTCACGGCGCTGCGCATCCGCACGCTCGCCAACATCGGCGCCTACATCTCCAGCTTTGGCGCCGCCGTGCCGGCGATGTCGGGCGTGCGAGCGCCGACGGGCGTGTACGCGATTCCCGTGCTCGACCACGAAGTGAAGATGATGTTCACCAATACGACGCCGGTGGACGCCTACCGCGGCGCCGGGCGCCCGGAAATGGGCTACCTGCTCGAGCGCCTGGTCGCGCGCGCGGCGCGCGAGCTCGGCGTGGACCCGATCGAGCTGCGGCTGAAGAACCTGATCCCGGCCGCGCGCATGCCCTATGCCAATCCGGCCGGCTATACCTACGACTGCGGCGACTTCGAGCGCATCCTGCGCGGCGCGCTCGAAGCTGCGGACTGGGAAGGCTTTGCCGCGCGCAAGCGCGCGGCCGAAAAGCGCGGCCTGCGCTACGGGCGCGGGCTCGCCTGCTACGTGGAGATCACCGGCAGCGCTCGGCTCTCCGAGACCGTGCGCATGATCGCCGCGGCCGATGGCACGCTCGAAGTGGATTCGGGCACGCAGTCGATCGGCCAGGGCCTGTGGACGTCCTATGCGCAGGTGGTGGCCGAAAAGCTCGGCATCGATCCGCAGAAGATCCGGGTGGTGCAGGGCGACAGCGACCTGCTCAAGGTCGGCGGCGGCGCCGGTGGCTCGCGTGGACTGCAGGTCGGCGGCAGCGCGGCGCTCGCCGGCGCGGTGGCGCTCATCGAAGCGGCGCGCCCGCTTGCCGCGCAGGCGCTGGAGGCGGCCGCAGCCGATCTCGAATACGGTGACGGCGGCTTTCGCATCGCCGGCACCGACCGCGGTATCGGCCTGTTCGAGCTTGCCGCCCAGCAGCCGGAGCGGCGCATCGTTTGCGAGCACACCGAGACGGCGAAAGGGCAGACCTGGCCGAACGGCTGCCAGATCGTCGAGGTCGAAGTCGATCCCCAGACCGGCGCGGTGCAGGTCGTGCGCCACGGCGCAGTGGACGATATCGGTCGCGTCATCAACCCGCTCACCGCCGAGTCGCAGATCCACGGCGGCGTGGCGCAGGGCCTGGGGCAGGCGCTATTCGAGCAGTCGGTGTACGACGAACACGGCCAGCTCCTCACGGGATCCTTCATGGACTACGCCATGCCGCGCGCCACCGACATGCCGGATATGAAAACGCGCTTCGACCAGTCGGTGCCGACGCAGCAGAACCTGCTTGGCGCCAAGGGCGCGGGCGAGGCCGGCTGTCACGGCGCAGTGCCCGCCATCGTCAACGCCGTGATCGACGCGCTCGGCGTGAAAGAGCTCGACATGCCGCTCACGCCCGAGCGCGTGTGGCGCGCGCTGCACGCAGGGCAGGCCGGGACCTGAGCGTGGCGCAGTACGTCTACACCATGCGCCGGGTGCAGAAGATCGTGCCCCCGAAGCGCGAGATCCTGAAGAACATCTCGCTCAACTTCTTCCCCGGCGCCAAGATCGGCGTCCTCGGCCTGAACGGCTCGGGCAAGTCGAGCCTGCTGAAGATCATGGCCGGCGAGGACCAGAATTACGAGGGCGAAGTGGTGCGCATGCCCAACATCAAGGTCGGCTTCCTGCCGCAGGAGCCGGCGCTCGACCCGCAGAAGACCGTGCGCGAGACGGTGGAGGAGAGCCAGCAGGGCCTCGCCGCGGCGAAAAAGCGCCTCGACGAGGTCTACGCTGCCTATGCCGAGCCCGACGCCGATTTCGACAAGCTCGCCGCGGAACAGGCGCAGCTCGAGGGGCAGGTGAACGTCGCAGGAAGCGGGCAGGAGCTCGAGATCGCGGCCGACGCGCTGCGGCTGCCGCCCTGGGAGCAGAAGGTGGACGTGCTCTCGGGCGGCGAGAAGCGTCGCGTGGCGCTGTGCCGGCTGCTGCTCTCCCGCCCCGACCTGCTGCTGCTCGACGAGCCGACCAACCACCTCGACGCCGAGAGCGTGGAGTGGCTGGAGCAGTTCCTGCAGCGCTTTTCCGGCACCGTGGTGGCCGTGACCCACGACCGCTACTTTCTCGACAACGCCGCCAGCTGGATCCTGGAAATGGACCGCGGGCGCGGCATTCCCTGGGAAGGCAACTACTCGTCGTGGCTGGAGCAGAAGCAAAAGCGCCTCGAGATCGAGCAGAGCCAGGAAGCCGCGCGCATCAAGAGCATGAAGGCGGAACTCGAGTGGGTGCGCCAGAACCCCAAGGGCCGCCAGGCGAAATCCAAGGCGCGCCTCGCGCGCTTCGAGGAACTGTCGCAGTACGAGCACCAGCAGAGGAATGAAACCCAGGAGATCTTCATCCCGGTGGCCGAGCGCCTCGGCAACGAAGTGATCGAGTTCAAGAACGTCTCCAAGGGCTTTGGCGAGCGGCTGCTGATCGAAAAGCTTTCCTTCAAGGTGCCGCCGGGCGCCATCGTCGGCATCATCGGCCCGAACGGCGCGGGCAAGTCGACGCTGTTCCGCATGCTGATCGGCAAGGACAAGCCGGACTCCGGCAAGATCGCCATCGGCAAGACCGTGAAGCTCGCGCATGTCGACCAGTCGCGCGACGCGCTGCAGGGCGACAAGACGGTGTTCGAGGACATCTCCGGCGGGCAGGACAACATCACGGCGGGCAAGTTCACCATTCCCTCGCGCTCCTACCTGGCACGCTTCAACTTCCGCGGCGCCGACCAGCAAAAGCTGGTGGGACAGCTCTCGGGCGGAGAGCGCGGTCGGCTGCACCTTGCCAAGATGCTGGTGTCGGGCGCCAACGTGCTGCTGCTGGACGAGCCTTCGAACGACCTCGACGTGGAAACGCTGCGCGCGCTCGAGGAGGCGCTACTCGAATTTGCGGGCAGCGTGCTCGTCATTTCGCATGATCGCTGGTTCCTCGACCGCATCGCCACCCACATCCTCGCCGCCGAGGACGAATCGCAGTGGGTGTTCTTCGACGGCAACTACCAGGAGTACGAGGCCGACAAGCGCAAGCGGCTCGGGGACGAGGCGGCGCGGCCGCATCGCATCCGCTACAAGCCGCTGAAGAAGTAGGGCCGCGTCAAGCGACGCGCACGGCGATGTTGCGCAGCTCGCGCATCGCCACCGAAGCCATCGCCAGGTCGATCGTTTTTTGCGCGCGCAGGTCGGCGTGCACCTGGCGAAAGCGCTCGAGCAAGGGCCGGTTCGACTCCTCCCAGGCGTTGATCGCCTGCAGCGCGTCGCCCTTGCCGCTGTCGCCACGCAGGGCGTCGGCGGTGAGCCGGCGTTGCATGCCGGCGAGGTCGTCGCGCAGCGCCGCCTTGGCGAGCGCCTGCCAGTGGCTCTCGGAGGGCAGGCTGGCGAACCGGGCGCGCAGCCAGGGAAACTCGAGTCGGCCGCCGAGCGTGAAGTACGTCTGTGCCACCGGCTCGACGCCGCGATCGAGGGCAGCGCCGATTTCCACCAGGTCGAGAGCCGCCGGCAAGGCGTCGAAGCTCGCGGCCAGCGCCGCGAGTTTCGCCGGTACGCCTGCCGCGGCGTACCGTGCCTGCGCCTGGTCGTAGCCCTGGCGCTCGCCGTCGGCGAGCGCGTTGGGCAACAGGGCGGCAAGCGCCCCGATCCCCGGCCGGAAGTGCGCGATCGTCGCGGCGACGTCGGCGAGGTGTTTGCGGTTGCGCAACAGCCACAGCGTCGCGCGCACGATCATGCGTCCCGATTCGAGCAGCAGTGCGCTGTGCATCTCGTCGGCCAGCTTGAGCTCGAGTGCCTCCAGTTGCTGCCAGAACTGCACCATGCCGTAGGCCTCGCGCGTCACGTGGTAGGCGCGCACGACATCGGCGGTGCTCGCGCCGGTCTCTTCGCGCATGCGGTGCACGAAGGTGCTGCCGACGCGGTTCACCATGCTGTTGGTGACATGGGTAGCGATGATCTCGCGCTTCAGCGGATGCGTCTGGAGGTGCCGCGCGAAGCGCTCGCGCAGGGGCTTGGGAAAATAGCGCTCGAGCACCGTGGCGATGGTCGGATCCTCCGGGATGTCGCAGGCAAGCAGCTCCTCGAAGATCTGCATCTTCGAGTAGGCGAGCAGCACCGCCCGCTCGGGCGCGGTGAGGCCGCGCCGCGCCGCCTTGCGCTCCGCGATCTCGTCGTCCGAGGGCAGGAATTCGATCGCGCGGTGCAGGCGCCCGGCGCGCTCCAGCGAGCGGATGAAGCGCGCCTGCTGCTCGAGCAGCTGCGGCGCGACGCGCCCGGCCACCGACAGGCTCTGCGTCTGGAAGGTGTTGTCGCGCAGCACCAGCGCCGCGACCTCGTCGGTCATCTCGGCGAGCTGGCGGTTCCTCTGCTTGAGCGTGAGCTCGCCCTCGCGCACCGCGGCATCCAGCAGGATCTTGATGTTCACCTCGTGGTCGGAGCAGTCCACGCCGGCCGAGTTGTCGATGGCGTCGGTGTTGATGCGACCGCCGGCGAGCGCGTACTCGATGCGCCCGAGCTGGGTGAAGCCGAGGTTGCCGCCCTCGGCAACCACCTTGCAGCGCAGTTCGCGGCCGTCGATGCGCAGCGCGTCGTTGGCGCGATCGCCCACCTGCGCGTGGCTCTCGCGGCTCGACTTGACGTAGGTGCCGATGCCGCCGTTGTAGAGCAGGTCGACCGGCGCCTTGAGGATCGCGCTCACCAGTTCGCTCGGCGCGAGCGACTTCGCTTCGACGCCCAGCACGCGCCGCGCCTCGGCAGAGAGCGGGATCGACTTCACGCTGCGCGGCCAGACGCCGCCGCCCTTGGAGATGAGCTTGGCGTCGTAATCGGCCCAGGATGAGCGCGCCAGCTTGAACAAGCGCTCGCGCTCGGCAAAGCTCTTTTCCGCGTCCGGGTCCGGATCGATGAACACGTGCCGGTGGTCGAACGCAGCCAGCAGTCGGATGTGGCGCGAGAGCAGCATGCCGTTGCCGAACACGTCGCCCGACATGTCGCCGATCCCGGCGACGCTGAAGGGCTGCGACTGCGTGTCGTGGCCCAACTCGCGGAAGTGGCGTTTCACCGATTCCCAGGCGCCGCGCGCGGTGATGCCCATCTTCTTGTGGTCGTAGCCGACCGAGCCGCCCGAGGCGAAGGCGTCGCCCAGCCAGAAGCCGTAGTCCTGCGCCACGCCGTTGGCGATGTCGGAGAAGGTTGCGGTGCCCTTGTCGGCGGCCACCACCAGGTACGGGTCGTCGCCGTCGTGGCGCACCACGTGGGGCGGCGGCACCGGCTTGCCCTCGACCAGGTTGTCGGTGAGGTCCAGCAAACCGCACAGGAAGAGCTTGTAGCACTCCACGCCTTCCTTCATCAGCGCCTCGCGGTCCCCGGCCGGCGGCGGTTGCTTGAGGACGAAGCCGCCCTTGGAGCCGACCGGCACAATCACCGCGTTCTTCACCATCTGCGCCTTCATCAGGCCGAGTACTTCGGTGCGGAAATCCTCGCGCCGGTCCGACCAGCGCAGGCCGCCGCGCGCCACCGGGCCGCCGCGCAGATGCACGCCCTCCACGCGCGGCGAGTACACGAAGATCTCGAACATCGGCCGCGGCTCGGGCAGCTCGGGCACCTTGCGCGGATCGAACTTGAGCGACACGTAGGATTTCGGCCGGCCTTGTGCGTCCGGCTGGAAGGCATTGGTGCGTTGCGTGGCCTGGATCGTCGCCAGGAAGCGCCGCAGGATGCGGTCGTCGTCCAGGCTCGGCACCTGCTCGAGCCCGGATTCGATTTCCCGCACCAGCGCCTCTTCATCCGCCGGCGCGGCACGCCGCGGCTCGAAGCGCGCGTTGAACAGCTTCACCAGAGCGCGCGAGAGCGCCGGGTGTGCGACCAGCGTCTGCTGCACGTAGGCGAGGCTGAACGTGAATCCGGCCTGGCGCAGGTAGCGGCTGTAAGCGCGCAGGAGAGCGATGTCGCGCGCCGAGAGCTCGGCAGCGAGCACCAGCTGGTTCAGGCTGTCGGGCTCGACGCGCCCTGACCACATCGCCTCGAAGGCCTCGTGAAACAGCGGCCGCACGCGTTCGAGCGACACCTCCGCATCGCGCGGCAGCGCGAGCCCGAAATCGACGATCCACACCGCCGCGCCCTCGGCCGGCTCGATGTGGTACGGCCGGTCGTCGAGCACCCGCAAGCCGAGGTTCTCGAGGATCGGCAGCGCGTCCGAAAGCGCGATCGGCGCGCCGGTGCGGATCAGCCGGAAGCGCAGCACGCCGGGCTCGGCGGCGAGTGGCCGGTACAAGTTCATGCCGAGTGCGGGCGGCGCGCCGAGCGCGTCCATCATCTCGATGTCGAGCAGCGCGCCGCGCACCGCATTGTCCTCCCTGTAGCCCGCGGGAAAGGCCTGGCCGTAGCGCGCGTACAGCCCGTTGCCGCGCTCTTCGCCGAGCCGCTCGACGAGCAGCGCATGCAGGTCGTCCTCCCAGCGCCGGGTGGCCTCGACGATGCGCGCCTCGAGCTCGCGCACGTCGACCTCGGGCACGCTGCCGGGGCGGGTGCGCACCACCATGAAGATGCGCGCCAGCGGCGATTCCGACAGGCTTACGTGGAATTCCGCTGCGGTGCCGTTGAAGGCCTCGGCGAGGATGCGCTGGAAGCGCTGGCGCTGCTCGGTGTTGTACTTGTCACGCGGCACGTACACCAGGCAGGTGATGGTGCGGCCGTAGGCATCGCGGCGCACGAGCAGCCGCGTTCTCTGGCGTTCGCCGAGCTGCAGGATGGCGATGGCGTGCGCGTACAGCTCCTCGGGCTCGATCTGCAGCAGCTCGTCGCGCGGGTAGTCCTCGAGAATAGAGCTGAGCGCCTTGCCGTTGTGGCTCGCAGGCAGGAAGCCGGCGCGCGCCTGCACGGCGGCCACCTTGCGGCGCACGACCGGTATCTGGGCAAGATTCGCGATGTACACGGTATGCGTATACAGGCCGAGAAAGCGTCGCTCGCCGACGACCTGGCCTTTGTCGTCGAAGCGCTTCACGCCGACGTAGTCGAGATACCCGGGCCGGTGCACAGTAGCGCGCGTATTCGCCTTCGAGAGCACCAGGATCTCGGGCAGGCGTGCGCGGGCGCGAGTCTCCGGGGGCAGAGTGGCGAAGCTCGTGGACACGGTGGTGCCTTCGCGCTCGCGCAGGATGCCCAACCCCGATCCGCGTACGATGCGCAGCACGTCCTCGCCGTTCTCGCTTACCAGATCGTAGTCGCGGTAGCCGAGCAGCGTCATGTGATTCTCGAGCAGCCAGGCGAGGAAGGCATGCGCCTCGCGCACCTCCTCGGCATCAAGCGGCGGCTTGCCCGCGCCAAGCTCATCGATCAGCTCGCGCAGGCGCTGCTGCATCGCCTTCCAATCCGCAACTGCCGCGGCGACGTCGGCGAGCGCGCGCTGCAGGCCGTCGCCGATTTCCTGCAGGCGCACCGGATCGGTCTGGCGGTCGACCTCGAGGTAAATGAAGGATTCCTGACGCCCCTCTGCGGCGGCCGCCGGCGGCGCAACGTCCTGCAGCTTGCCCTTGGCATCGCGCTGCACGCGCAGTACCGGGTGGATCACCAGGTGCAGCGTCAGGCCCTGGCGGTTGATCTCCATGGTGGCCGAATCGACGAGAAAGGGCATGTCGTCGCCGACAATCTGCACCACGGTATGAGTGCTTTGCCAGCCGTGCTCCTCGAGCCCCGGGTTGAGTACCTGCACCCGGGACGCACCGCCGGCGTGGCGGCGGCCGAAGTCGAGATGCGCGGCGGCGGCGCCGGCCAGGTCGCCGAGGTCTCGCGCGGCAAGTTCCTGCGGGTCGGCGCCGGCGTAGTAGAGCTGCACGAAGCGCTCGGCGAGCTCGGCCTGCGGCCCGGACTGGCTGCCGCGCGCGGTGCGCGCGACGCGCGTCACGAGATCGCCATCCTCGGTTCTTTTGCCTGCACGCATGCGCCCAAGTATATGCCCGGCGCGCGCGCCGTCGGGCGAGAAGGCGCCTAGATCGGGCGGCGCGCGCGCCGTCGCATGAAGATGCCCGCGATCAGCACGGCGGCCGTGATGCCGAGAATCCACGCCGACATCGGCCGCTCGAGGAAGATGCCGAACGAGCTGTCCGAGATGGTCAGCGTCTGGCGCAGCGACTGCTCGGCGAGCGGCCCGAGCACCAGCGCCAGCACCAGCGCCGCCGGCGAAAAGCCGTACAGCCGCATGAAAAAGCCCACGAGGCCGGCGGCGAACATCAGCCAGGTCTCGATGATGCTGCCGTTCACGCTGTAAGTGCCGAGGGTGCACACCAGGATCACCGCCGGCGCGAGGATGCGGTAGGGCAGCTTGATCATCAGCACGAACAGCGGGATGGCGAAGATGTTGAGCGCCAGCAGCGCGACGTTGCCCAGGTACATGCTGGCAATCAGCCCCCAGGCGAACTCGGGCTTCTGCGCCATCAGCAGCGGCCCCGGCGTCAGGCCCCAGAGCACGAACGCGGCGAGCAGCACCGCGGTCGAGGCCGAGCCGGGGATGCCGAGCGTCAGCAGCGGAATCATGGCGCCCGAGGAGGCGGCGTTATTCGCCGCCTCCGGCCCGACCAGGCCCGCCATCATGCCCTTGCCGAATTTTTCGGGCGTGCGCGAGGCGGACTTCTCGAGCGAGTAGGACATGAGCGAGGCGATGGTCGCGCCGGCGCCCGGAATCACGCCGATGACGAAGCCGAGGAACGAGCCGCGCACCAGGCTGAACCGGGTGTCGATGAAATCGCGCGCCGTGGGCCAGAAGCGCCGCTCCTTGTCGTAGCGCACGATGCCGCCGCTGCCCTTCAGGTGCAGTCCCGTGTACATCGCGTAGTACAGCTCGCCCAGGCCAAACAGGCCGATGGCGATCGGGATGAAGTCGATGCCGCCGATCATCTCGGCCGACCTGAACGTGAAGCGCGTCTGGCCGGTCTCGAGGTCCACGCCGACGGTGCCGAGCGCGAAGCCGATGAGCGCCGAGATCACGCCGTAGCGCCAGTTGCCGCCGACCATGACGATCAGCGTCGACAGGCCCATCATCACCAGCAGGAAGAACTCGGGCGGGCCGAAGCTGCGCGTCACCTGCGAAAACAGCGGCGCCAGCACGGTGATCAGGATCACGCCGAGCGTGCCGCCGACGAAGGAGGCGACGGCCTGCATGACGAGCGCCGGCCCGGCGCGGCCCTGCTGCGCGAGCGGATAGCCGTCGAACGTGCTGGCCACGGTCGAGGACTCGCCCGGCGTGTTGAGCAGGATCGAGGTGATGGTGCCACCGTACATTGAGCCGTAGTAGATCGCCGCCAGCATGATCACCGCGCTGGTCGGGTCCATGCCGAAGGTGATCGGCAGCAGGATCGCGATCCCCGCCGACGGCCCGAAACCGGGAATGATGCCGACGATCATGCCGATCATCACCCCGACGAACAGGTAGGCGAGGTTGATCGGCGTCAGAGCAACCGACAGCCCGAGCAGCAGGTGGTTGAGAACCTCCATCAGAACGGCAGCGGCAGCAGGCCGCGCGGCAGCGCGGCGTTGAGCCAGACGCTGAAGATCAGGTACATCGCGAGCGGCAGCAGGATCGCCACCAGGACGTTCTGCAGCGTGCGCCCGCGGTTGAGGAACCACAGCGCCCCTGCCATGAACGCGACCATCGCCAGCAGGCCGCCGATGAGCTCGAGCAAGCCGACGAACACGGCGCAGAGCAACGCCAGCACCGCCGCCGTGCGCCAGTACGGCGAGACGTCGCCTTCGGGCGCTGCGCGGCGCAGGTCGGCGAAGATGCTGTAGGCGAGAAACAGCACCAGGCCCGAGCCGATGATGCGCGGGAAGAAGCCGGGCCCGAGGCGCCCGGCCGAGGACAGGTAGCTCAGCTCGGCGAACGCCGTCCAGGTGTACCAGCCAGCCGCGAAGAGCAGCGCGAGCAGGAACCCGGCGCGCAGGGCGCGCCCACCCATCGCCCCGTCGGCGGGGCCCGCAGACGCGTGCACCGTGCGCGCGCTACTTGATGGAGCCCGACTTTCTCAGGATGTCGGCGAAAACGCCCTGGGTCTTCGTCAGGAAGGCGCGGAAGTCTTCGCCGTAGAGCACGTTCTCGGTGAGCAGCTGCTTGTCGATGTAGGCCTTCCACTCCGGGGTCTGCACGACCTTCTTCATGGTGTCGATCCACCACTGTTGCGCCTCTTTCGGCACGTCGGGCGGCAGCACCAGGCCGCGCGGCAGCGCAATGCCGATGTCATAGCCCAGTTCCGCGAAAGTGGGCACATCGCCCAGCGCTTTCGGCGTCGATTTGCCGCTGAAGGCGAGCGCCCGCATGTCGCCCGACTGCAGGAGACCCATCACCTCGCCCGGGTTCGACATCGCCGCATCGAGCGAGCTGGAGAGCAGCGCCGTGATGAGCTCGCCCTGCTTGTTGAACGAGACGTAGTTAAAGGTGAAGCCCGCCTTCTCCGAGACGAGCTTCGGCACGATGAAGTCGATATTGACCGCGCCGATGCCGCCAATGGATGGGGGTTTCGCCTTCGCTGCCGCGACGAACTCCTTCAGGCTCCGGATCTTCGAGTTCTTGTTGACCACCAGCAGCATGTCGTCGGAGGCGAGCAGCGCCACCGGGGTGAAGCTCGCCGGCTGCCAGGGGGTGTTCGCTTGCAGCGGCGTGGTGATGAAGCTGCCGCTGGTGGTGGAGATGTGATACGGGTCGCCCTTCTGGCTGAAGAGGAAGCCCCAACCCTTGGCGCCGCTGCCTCCGGGGCGGTTCTCGGCAACGATGGTCTGGGGGTAGAACTTGTATTTCTCCAGGATGGAGATCAGCGTGCGCGACATGATGTCGTTGCCACCGCCCGGTCCGAAAGCGATGGTCCAGTTTAGGCGTTGGTTGGGGTAGGGCGCTTGCGCCAGCGCGGGCGCCCCCGCCAGGATGGCGGCGGCAGCTGCAGCAGCGAACAGCATTACGGGTTTCGTGAGATTCATGGCAGTCTTCCTCCTCATGCGATAGTCTCCCATA
>JAOTWE010000237.1 GCA_029863065.1 Betaproteobacteria bacterium | reverse complement strand
ATGCGTCTGCGCTTTCCCCGGCTGCGATTCGAGTGCCAGCCGGCGTAGCGCACCAGATGCTCGAAGCGATCGGGGATGTGACGGCATAGCTGCACCAGCCAATCGGCGCCGGAGCGGACGTCTGCGGCGCCTGCAAGCATCCTTGCATGCGTCGAGCAACGCATTCCTACCGCAAAAGGGAGTACAGCGAGCGCCGCCATTACCGCGCGGCATTGTAAGCAGACGTCAGTACGCAGACCGCGATCTAGGCCTGCTGACGAAGCCCTTCCAGCAGCTTTTGCAGTTCCCCCGACTGGTACATCTCGCGCACGATGTCCGCGCCGCCGACGAACTCGCCGTTGACGTAGAGCTGCGGGATGGTCGGCCAGTTGGCGTACTGCTTGATGCCCTCGCGGATCTCGGGGTCGGCGAGCACGTTGACGGCGGCGAAGCTCGAAACGCCGCACGCCTGCAGCGCCTGCACCGCCATCGCCGAGAAGCCGCACTGCGGCATCTGCGGCGTGCCCTTCATGTAAAGCACCACCGGGTTGCTGGTAACGAGTTCTTTGATTCGCTGTTGAGTGTCCATGGTCAGGATTTTAGTCCTCCGCCCGTCACCCGGGCAATGCCGGCAAGATCGGGCCAGGTGTCGAGGTCTTCAAGCCCCGACTGGCGGAGCAGGTTTCTGACCTCGGCGTCCTGGCCGAGGCCGTGCTCGAGCAGGAGCCTGCCCCCCGGATTGAGGTGCGCAGGCGCGCCCCGCACGATCGCACGGATCGATTCCAGGCCGTCGGGGCCGGCCACCAGCGCCGAGCGCGGCTCGAAGCGAACATCGCCCTCCCCCAGATGCGGATCGCCCTCACGGACATAAGGGGGATTCGACACCACTAGGTCGAAGCGCTCGCCGACCGCAGGCTCGAACCACAGCCCGAGGCGGAATTCGACTTCCAGCCCGAGCCTGCGGGCATTGCCTTGCGCCACCGCGAGCGCCGCGGCGCTGCGCTCCACGCCGACCACGCGTGCCGCCGGCCGGTGCCGCTTGAGCGCGAGCGCGACGGCGCCCGAGCCGGTGCCGAGGTCGAGCGCCAAACCGAAGCCTTGGTGCAGCGCAAGCTCGACCAGGAGCTCCGTCTCCGGCCGCGGGATGAGCACCGCGGGGCTCACCACGAGCGGCAGGCCGTAGAACTCCTTCATGCCGAGGATGTAGGCGATGGGCTCGCCGCGCGCGCGGCGCGCGGCGAACTCGAGGAACCGGGCTTCGGCGTCGGCGGGCAACTCGCGCTCCGGATGCGCGAGCACGCTCGCTTCCGACAACCCGGTCGCCTGCGCCAGCAACAGCCGCGCCTCGCGCGCCTCGAGAGCGCGGAGCGCTTCGCTGACCTTCAAGCGGCTTCTTCGGCGAGCTGCGCCAGCTGCTCGGCCTGGTGCTCCGCGGCGAGCGCGTCGAACAGCTCGTCCAGTTCGCCTTCCATGATGCGGTCGATCTTGTAGAGCGTCAGGTTGATGCGGTGGTCGGTGACGCGCCCCTGCGGGAAGTTGTAGGTGCGGATGCGCTCCGAGCGGTCGCCCGAGCCGATCAAGGACTTCCTCGCCGAGGCGGTCTTCGCCTGCTGCTCGCGCGTCTGCTTGTCCTTGATGCGCGCGGCGAGCACGCCGAGCGCCTTTTCGCGGTTCTTGTGCTGCGAGCGCGAGTCCTGGCACTCCACGACGATGCCGGTGGGCAGGTGCGTGACGCGGATCGCCGAATCGGTCTTGTTGACGTGCTGGCCGCCCGCGCCCGAAGCACGGAAGGTGTCGATGCGCAGCTCGGCCGGGTTGAGCACCACGTCGTCGAGCGCTTCGGCCTCCGGCAGCACCGCCACCGTGCACGCCGAGGTGTGGATGCGCCCCTGCGCCTCGGTCGCGGGCACGCGCTGCACGCGATGCGCGCCCGATTCGAACTTGAGCCGCGAGTAGGCGCCCTGCGCGCCGATGCGCACCACCACCTCCTTGTAGCCGCCGAGTTCCGACGGGCTCTCGGAAATGAGCTCCACCGGCCAGCCCTGGCGCTCGGCGTAGCGCGTGTACATGCGCAACAGGTCGCCCGCGAACAGCGCCGACTCGTCGCCGCCGGTGCCGGCGCGCAACTCGAGGAAGATGCTGCGCTCGTCGTTCGGGTCCTTGGGCAGGAGGCTTTTCTGCACCTCGGCTTCCAGGCGCTCCATCTCGGCGCGCGCGCCCTTCAGCTCCTCGTCGGCGAAGCCCTTCATGGCGGCGTCGCCCGCCATGTCCTTGGCGGCCTGCGCGTCGGCCTCGGCCTGCCGATAGCGCGCGTAGAGCGCGGCGAGCCCGGAGAGCTCGGCGTATTCGCGCGACAGGTTCCTGAACTTTGCGAGGTCGCGGGTCGCGTCCTCGGCGGCGAGCAGCCCGTTCAGCTCCTCCAGGCGCACGAGCGTGCGCTCGAGCTTGGCGCGCAGCGACGGCTTCACCGCGAGCGGTACAGGCGTTCGATCAGCGCCGCGAGCGCCTGGCGCTCCTCGGCGGCCGATTCGTTCAGCGCCTGCGTGGGCGCGTGCAGCAGCTTGTTGGTGAGGCCCTGCGACAGCGCTTCGAGCACCGTCTTCGGGTCGTCGCCGCGCTGCAGGTGCTTCAGCGCGCGCTCGAGCTCGTGCTGGCGCGCCACCTCGCCCTGCTCGCGCAGCTGCCGGATGAGCGGCACCGAGGCGCGCGCCTGCATCCAGTGCATGAACTGGCCGACCTGCGTCTCGATGATGGCCTCGGCCTGTTCGAGCGACGAGCGGCGCGCGTCGAGGTTGCCCTGGACGATGGCCTGCAGGTCGTCCACCGTGTACAGGAACACGTCGTCGAGCTCCGCCACTTCGGCCTCGATGTCGCGCGGCACGGCAAGATCCACCATGAACATCGGCCGGTGCTTGCGCGCGCGCAGCGCCCGCTCCACCAGGCCCTTGCCGAGGATGGGCAGCGACGAGGCCGTACAGGAGACGACGATGTCGTGGTCCTGGAGGTGGGCGGACAACTCGCGCAATTCGACCGCGTGCCCGGCGAAGCGATGCGCGAGCGCGTGCGCGCGCTCCAGGGTGCGGTTGGCCACCGTGATCCGCGCCGGCCCCTGCGCCGCGAAGTGCGTGGCGGCGAGCTCGATCATCTCGCCGGCGCCGATGAGGAGCACTTTCTGCTCGCGCAGACTGGGAAAGATGCGCGCCGCCAGCTTCACGGCGGCGGCGGCCATGGAGACGCTGTTGGCGCCCACCTGGGTGGTGCTGCGCACCTCCTTCGCCACGGCGAAGGTGCGCTGGAACAGCTTGTGCAGCACGGTGCCGAGCGTGCCCGCGGCTTCCGCGGTGCGCACCGCTTCCTTCATCTGGCCGAGGATCTGCGGCTCGCCGAACACCATCGAATCCAGGCCCGAGGCGACGCGGAAGGTGTGGCGCACGGCCTGGTCCTGCGGCAGCGTATAGAGATAGGGCCGCAGCTCGTCGGGCTGCAGGCTGTGATAGTGCGCGAACCACTCGGCCGCGGTCTGCGGCTCGCCCGCCGACAGGTACAGCTCGGTGCGGTTGCAGGTGGAGAGGATCGCGGCTTCGGCCACGCGCTGGCCGCGCGTCAGCTCGCCGAGCGCATCGAACAGCTTCTCGACGTGGAACACCACGCGCTCGCGCACCGGCAGCGGCGCGGTGGTGTGGCTGAGGCCGAGGGCGAAGAGCGTCACACAGCCATTCTAATGGTGCGGCGCTCAGTCTTCATCCAGACCCTATCGAACCGCGGTAGCCGGTCGGCGGCGCCCGCTCTCTGGAGATGGTGGTGGCCAAGGCGGGAATCGAACCTGCGACACACGGATTTTCAGTCCGCTGCTCTACCAACTGAGCTACTTGGCCTGCCGGGAAGAGCGCGGATTATAAAAGAAAAGGGGCGCCGAAGCGCCCCCGAACAACTGTGTAGCGGAAGGGAGGTAACGGAGGGAAGCCTAGGTTTCCCTCTGTTAGTTACATGTCCATCCCGCCCATGCCGCCCATGCCGCCCATGCCGCCCATGTCGCCGTGACCATGGCCGCCGCCCTTCTTGTCTTCGACCAGCTCCGCCACCATCGCATCGGTGGTGAGCATCAGGCCGGCAACCGAAGAAGCGTTCTGCAGCGCGGTGCGCGCCACCTTGGTGGGAT
Organism: Betaproteobacteria bacterium; assembly: GCA_029863065.1. Lineage (GTDB taxonomy): Bacteria > Pseudomonadota > Gammaproteobacteria > Burkholderiales > SG8-39 > JAABQT01. Next base: position 469 of record JAOTWE010000237.1, on the reverse strand, counting down.
CGATCACGCCCATCTCCACCAGGTCGCCGTACTCCTCGGTCTGCGCGTTGAAGCCGTAGTTCACGCCCTTACCTTCCATGATCTTGTTGAGGACCACGGACGGCTCGGCGCCGCTGTTGTCGACGATCTGGCGAGTCGGCTCCTCGAGCGCGCGCATCACGATCTTGATGCCCGCGTTCTGGTCCTCGTTGTCGCCCTTCATCTTGCCTTCGAGCGCCTTGCGCGCGCGCAGGAACGCCACGCCGCCGCCGGGAACGATGCCCTCTTCGACGGCCGCACGGGTCGCGTGCAGCGCATCCTCGACGCGGGCCTTCTTCTCCTTCATCTCGACTTCGGTAGCCGCGCCGACCTTGATCAGCGCCACGCCGCCGGCGAGCTTCGCCACGCGCTCCTGGAGCTTTTCCTTGTCGTAGTCGCTGGTCGCCTCTTCGACCTGCACGCGGATCTGCTTGACGCGTCCCTCGATGTC
>JAOTWE010000236.1 GCA_029863065.1 Betaproteobacteria bacterium | reverse complement strand
TAGCGCGATCCGGCGTTCCCGGACGTGCCGACCGCCAAGGAGCAGGGCTACGCCGTGTTCGGCAGCCCGTTCGTCGGCGTCGCGGTCGCCAAGGGCGTGCCGCAGGCGGCGATCGACCGGCTGCGCGCCGCGGTCGCCGAGGTCGCGAAGGACAAGGACTTCCGCGAGAAGGCGCTGAAGACCGCGACCGAGATCGACTACCTGCCGGCGAAGGAGTTCGGCGAGGTCTGGGCGCGGGACTGGAAGACCTACCGGCCGATGCTGCAGGGCAAGTAGGTGCCGCGCGACGCCTGGGTCGCGCTCGCCGTCGCGGCGGCGAGCGCGGTCTCGCTGTGGGAGCTCGCGCGCGCGCCGGGCACGGGGGCGTTCGTCAAGACGACGACGTTCCCGACCGTCGTGTGCGCGCTGCTGCTCGCGCTCGCCGTGCTGCATTTGCTCGGGGCCTGGCGGCGGCGTGCGGCCGCGCGGACGGCCACGGCCACGGTCACGGGCGGCTCGGCAGCGCGCGCCGCGGCGCTGTTCGGCCTCACGGTGCTCTACATCGTCGCGCTGCCGTGGACCGGCTACTTCGCCACCAGCGCGCTCTACTTCGGCGCTGCGTCGCTGCTCTTCGGCAACCGGCGACCGGTGTCGATCCTGGTCGCCATGATGGTGGTGCCGCTCGCGCTGCTGCTGTTCTTCGAAAAATACATGGTCGTGCTGCTGCCCGCGGCGCGGCTCTTCGAGTAGCCGCGTGCTCGACCTCGCGCTCGGCGCCTTCGCCGAAGTCCTGACGCCCGCGACGCTCGGCCTGATCGCGCTCGGGCTGGTGATCGGCATCGTCATCGGCGCCATCCCGGGGCTGAACGTGCCGCTGGCGGTGGCGATCGCGCTGCCGATCACGTTCAAGCTCTCGCCGATCGGCGGCTTGGCGATGCTGGTCGGCATCTACAAGGGCGGCACCTATGGCGGCTCGATCTCGGCGGTGCTGATCAACGTGCCGGGCACGCCCGCCGCGGCGGCCACGGCGCTCGACGGCGCGCCGCTCACGCGTCAGGGCAAGGCGGGCAAGGCGCTGCGCATGTCGCTGTACGCCTCGATCATCGCCGAGGCGGTGAGCGACGTCGCGCTGATCCTGTTCGCGGTGCCGATCGCGCTGATCGCGCTGAAGATCGGCCCGCCCGAGACCTTTGCCGTCGGCCTGCTCGCGCTCGCCCTGATCGGCGTGCTCTCGGAAGGCAACATGCTGAAGGGGCTGATGGCGGGGGCGCTCGGGCTGTTCCTGTCCACGTTCGGCGTCGATCCCCTGACGGGCGACTTCCGCCTCACCTTCGGCTTCCATGCGCTCTCGGGCGGCTGGTCGTTCATCGCGCTGGTGATCGGCGTGTTCGCCGCGGCCGAGGCCCTCGTCCAGGTGGAGCGGCCGCGCGCCGTGCCGGTGGCGACCGGCGCGGTGCGCCTGTCGGAGCCGCAGCACCGCCTGACGCGCGAGGACTGGCGGCGCGCGCTCCCCGCCATCGCGCGCAGCACGCCCATCGGCGTGCTGATCGGCGCGGTGCCCGGCATCGGCGCCGCGGTGTCGGCCTATCTCAACTATGGCATCTCGCGCACCCTGTCCAAGGAGCCGGAGCGCTTCGGCCAGGGCGCGATCGAAGGCGTCGCAGCGGCCGAATCGGGCAACAACGCCGTGACCTCGTCGACCTTCGTGCCGCTCCTGACCCTCGGCGTGCCCGGCGACGTCATCACGGCGATCATGCTGGGGGCGTTCCTGGTGCACGGCCTGGTGCCGGGGCCGGCGCTGTTCGAGAAGGAGTCCGCGTTCGTCGCGGCATTCTTCGCCATGATGATCGTGACGACGCTCGTGCACCTGGTGATCGGGCGGCTCGGGCTGCCCCTTTTCGTGCAGACCACGCGCATCTCGAACAAGCTCCTGTTCCCGGCGATCATGATCCTGTCGGTCACCGGCGTCTTCGTCACCACCAACAGCTATTTTGACGTATTCACGATGCTCGGCTTCGGCGCGCTCGGCTATGTGATGCTGAAGACCGGTTTTCCTATCGCGCCGCTGCTCATCGGGTTCATCCTCGGGCCGCTGATCGAGGTGGGCCTGCGCCAGAGCATGATCATGTCGCGGGGGAGCCTGGACATCTTCGTCACGCGGCCGATCGCCGCCGCGTTCCTCGCGCTCGCGGTGGCGGTGGTCGCGGTCGTGGCCTGGCGCGAGCGGCGGGGCGGCGAAGTCGGCATTGGAGGCAAGACATGAGAATCGAGAAGATCGAGGTGCTGCCGGTGCGCCTGCCGCTGAAGGCGGTGGCGACGCTCTCGCGCGGTGTGTCGCGCACCATCGAGGAAGGCAAGCAGGTGATCCTCGTGAAGATGACCGGCGACGACGGCACGGTCGGCTGGGGAGAGGCGGGGCCAAGCCGGCGCTGGTCGGCCGAGACCACGCACTCGGCCTGCAGCACGATCAAGCATTACCTCGCGCCGGCGCTCCTCAAGCGCGATCCCTTCGACCTCGCGGGGTTGCACGCCGTGATGAACACCGAGCTCGCGCCGGGCCTCGATCCGGGACAACCGGTCGCCAAGGCGGCGGTCGACATGGCGGCGCACGACCTCGTGTGCAAGATGCTCGGCATCAACCTGCAGAGCTGGCTCGGCGCCAAGGGCGCCGACCGCATCGAGCTTTCCTGGCTGGTATCCGCGCCCGACGTGGACGGTACGGTGAGCTCCGTGCAGCAGGGCCTGAAGGAAGGCTACCGAGCATTCAAGGTGAAAGTGGGCCACGAGCCCGCGCTCGACATCGAGCGCGTGCGCAAGGTGCTGGAGATCGCCAAGGACTGCACCGTGTGGCCCGACGCCAACCAGGGCTACACGCTGGACGACGCCTTACGCGCCGCACGCGGCTTCGACGCCCTCGGCATCGAGCTCTTCGAGCAGCCGATCCCGATGTCGGACTTCTACGGCATGAAGCGGTTGATCGGCGCCACGGGCCTCACCATCGCCCTGGACGAGGCGGCCATGGGACTGCCGCTGGTCATCGACCTGATCCGGCGCGAGGCCGTCGAGGGGCTGGTGATCAAGGTCAACAAGACGGGCGGCATCCACTATGCGCGCCAGCTCTGCGACCTGGCGCGTAACGCGGGGCTGCGGCTGATCGGCAGCGGGCTGATGGACGCGCCGCTCGGCTTCGCCGCGTCCGTGCACGTGTTCGCGGCCTACGGCATCGATTACCCTTGCGACCTGAACGGGCCGCAGCACATCGCGGAGGATTACACGGCCGAGCCGCTGCCCCGGGAAGGCCGCTTCGCCCTGGTGCCACAGCGCCCGGGGCTCGGCGTCGTTATGGACGAGGCCAAGGTCAAGCGGTTCGCGTTGCAAATCCCGGGCTAGGTGGCATGCCGGGCAGAGCATAATCGCGGCCTGATGGCGACCGCGAGGAAGAACGGCAGCAGCCGCGATCCGGACCGCACGCGCCAACGTATCCTCGATGCCGCTACCGCGGAGTTCGCGCGCTACGGCCTGGGCGGCGCGCGCGTCGACCGCATCGCCGCGCGCGCGGCGGTTAACAAGCGCATGCTGTACTACTACTACGGCAACAAGGACGAGTTGTTCCTTGCCGTGCTCGAGGAGAGCTACGCGCGCATCCGCAACGCCGAGCGCGCGCTGCACCTCACCGACGTCGGCCCGCGCGAGGCGATGCGGCGCCTGGTCGAGTTCACCTGGCGCTATTACCTCGAGCACCCGGAGTTCCTCAGGCTGCTGAACAGCGAGAACCTGCACTGCGGCCGGCACGTGCGCCGCTCGAGGAACGTGGTCGCCATGCACTCGCCGTTCGTCGCCATGATCCGCGAGGTGCTGGAGCGGGGCGTGCGCGCCGGCGAGTTCCGCCGCGGCGTCGACCCGGTGCAGCTCTACATCTCGATCGCGGGGCTCGGGTACTTCTACCTGTCCAACCGGCACACGCTGTCCACCATCTTCGAGCGCGACCTGATGCTGCCGCGGCACAAGGGCGCGCGCCTGCGCCACATGGTGGACTTGGTGCTGGGTTACCTGAGAAAGTAGCGCCATGCGCATCGCGTTGTGCAACGAGGTGATCGCGCCGATGCCGTTCCCGCAGCAGTGCGAGTACGCGGCCAAGCTCGGCTACGACGGCCTGGAGATCGCGCCCTACACGCTGTCGGAGGAGCCGCAGCGCCTGGGCAGCGCGCAGCTTGCCGCGGCGCGCGCCGCCGCTGAGGACGCGGGCATCGCCATTACCGGGCTGCACTGGCTGCTGATCAAGCCGGCGGGCCTGTCCATCTCCACGCGCGACGACGCCGTGCGCAAGAAGACCCTGGACGTGATGTTCGCGCTCGTGGAGCAGTGCGCGGAGCTCGGCGGCCGCTACCTCGTGCACGGCTCGCCGCACCAGCGGCGCATCGATCCGGGCGAGACGCGCGCCGCGGCGCTCGGGCGCGCCCAGGAGTGCTTCGCGGCGGTGGCCGCGCGCGCGGAGAAGGCGGGCGTCATGTACTGCATCGAGCCGCTCGGCTCCGACCAGACGCCGCTCATCAACACGCTGAAGGAAGCCGCGCTGATGGTGGAGGCGATCGGCAGCCGCGCCCTGCGCAGCATGCTCGACTGCAGCGCCGCGGG
>JAOTWE010000235.1 GCA_029863065.1 Betaproteobacteria bacterium | reverse complement strand
CTGCGTAGCGCGCGAATACGACACCTTGAACGTGCTGCGGGTGGCGGGCGTGAAGTTATAGCCTCCGTTCACGAAGAACTGGTGCGCCTCGTTGTCGAGCGGCTGGCTGAGATAGTACTGGTTCGCGCCTGTGGTGAGCGCCGTGTCGACGAGCTGGATTCTGTTCGTGTACCAGCTCCCGTAGTAGCCGCCCGAGATCTGGTATTTCTTGGTCACATACGAGAGCACCGCTTCCATCTGTCGCGTGTTGCTGTCGATCGGCTCGACCGCGAATTCCGGCGCACCCCCGCGGCCCCACTGCCGGGTGCCGCTCTTGTCCTCGTTCCTGACGCTCAAGCGGAAATCGAGGCCCGGGGAGATGTACTTGGACAACCCGATATGCGTCAAATCGCGCTCCGTGCCTACGCGATATTCCGTCAAGTTCGCCGCCGTCGCCGACGGGGTCGGAACCCGCAGCCTAGACGTCCCGATGCCCTGTACGTCCGTCAGGAAAGTGTACGGATTGTCGCGCGTGATGCGGTTGTGCTCAAGGAACACACCCATATCGCCCTGAACCAGCCACTCGGCACGCAGTCGGCTGGTGTCCAGGCCGAGATTGCGGCCTTCGAACGTGAACCAGGTCCCGGTCGCGTCATCGCGCTTCACCAGATCGGCGTCAAAAAACCTGTAGCTGCCTTTCTCGTTCATGCCGTCATAGATGCCCAGTTGCGGGCGGTCGTCAGACCACGACCCCACGCCGAAAGAGATGGCGCTGCTGGGCTTTGTCAGGTCGGCATCCTGGGCCCCTGCGGTCCCGCAAGCAGCCGCCAATGCCGCCGCCTGCGCTGTCAGTCTGAACGTCTGCTGGATCTTCCTCATGGTTGATCTCCCGTATCCTGGTCAGCGACGGAAGCGCCCGGCGGTCCCGCTATTCTGCGTGCTGTTGCTGCCGTGAATATTGACGTGGCAGTTGAGGCAGCCTCTGGCGACGCTTCCCATCAAGCTCGTGCTCGTTGCACGCCCTGTGGGCAGTCCGCTTGCCTGGCTCGGATGGCTCGTATGGCTGTGGCATTCCTGGCACAGGAACGGCGGCCGCGCCTTGAGGAGGTTGGAGATGGTTGTGCCGTGCGGCTGATGGCAGATGGCGCAGTCCTCCTGCACCGGCGGGTGGTTGTGCACGAACGGCCCGCGTTTTTCCATGTGGCAAGTGAAGCAGGTCTCGACGACGCTGGCGCGCACCAGCTGCTTCGGATTGTCGCCATGCACGTTATGGCACGAGGAACAGGACATCTTGCCCTCAACGACCGGGTGGTGCGACGGCCGGCTCATCTGCACACGCTGCTCCTTGTGACAGGTGTAGCAGGTCTCGGTCTGTGTCACCTTGTCTCGTACGGAATCGTGCGCCGCGTGCACCTTGTGACAAGAGCTGCAGGAGACATCGCGCGTGGCGTGCACGCTCGACTGCCAGTTCATCCGCTCGCCGCTCTGGTGGCAGTTCAGGCAGACCGCGCTCTTGGCCTGCGCCGCCACCTTCTTGTCGTTGAATCCCAGTACGCCGCCCACGCCCCGGCCGCCGCCCTTCGCGGCATGCTCTAGCGCCGCATCGCCGTGGCAGGCGAGGCAGCCGCCGTTGTTGGCCGGCGCCCTGAGATCGGCCTTGGTGCCATGCTTGGACCTCGCGTAGCCGCTGAAGTAATCGGCGTGACATTGCTTGCACGTCTCTTCGGGTGATGCCTTTCCGGGCACGGGCTGTGCGAGAGCGCCGGAAGTCCCCGCCAGCAACAGCAACGTCGCTGCCAGCATTCCGAATACACGCAAGTTGCGTCGCGGCGTCACACGCATGGGATTCTCCTTGACTGATTCTGCGACGAGGTGTTGCAAAGGCCACTCGCCCTGACCGAGGGCTTGCCGGGGGAAGACTGCCTGTTTCGTATTCTTCGCGCCATGCCCGGATAGCTTACCTCATCATCCTTTTTCTTGCTTCTCTCGGCACTCGATCGAAGCCGCCATCTAAGAAAGCCTGTTTACCCCTCCGTGGCACTCTAACTTGCGAGTCCATCCGCGTTCTTTGATCTAGATCAGACACAGCGCACAAAACGGCGATAGCTTTCCCCCCACCCATCCCTGTGGGGCGTGCCGATTGGCGCGCGTTTGATCCTGCGTTGTGACCGCTCCGCCGGCCACCGCGCGGTGGGTGCTCTCGGCCTCTTTATTGCGCCATAGAAGAACCTCGCGACGCTTGTAACACACATCGCTTGTGGCCGACCTCAGCCTGCATCTTCATCGCCTGACTTGGATCAAGTGCTGCGACCGACGCGGCGATAGCATGTGCGCGCCATGAACAAGATCTCGTTGCTGCTTGCTGCGCTCGGAATGTTGCTGGCCGGCGCGGCGGGCGCGCAATCCGGGCTAGAGCAGTTGGGCGCGAAGGGTTGCCTCGGCTGCCACGACATGAGCGCGGCCAAGGTCGGACCGAGCTTCCAGGAGATCGCGGCCAAGTACAGGCAGGACAAGGACGCGCTAGGCAAGCTGAGCGCGGCGCTCAAGGAAGGCACGGGCCATCCGGTCAAGGCGGAGGCGAGCGCCGCCGAGTTGAAGGCCATGCTGCAGCACATCCTGGGCGCGAAGGCGCCGGCCGCAGCCAAGGCTGCGGAACCTGCCGTGGCCACGGCCGCGCAGCCCGCGGCGGTCGCGCTCGACAACGAGACCTGCCTCGGCTGCCACGGCATGGAAGGCTTCGCCATGCCCGGCGCGGACGGCAAGCCGCGCAACCTTCACGTCGTGCCTGACAAGTTCGAGGTGAGCGTGCATGGCAAGCGGCAGTGCGTCGCTTGCCACCGCGACATCACGGAGATCCCGCACGAGAAGGTCGCGCCGCTCAAGGTGAGCTGCGTGCAATGCCACGAGGCCCTCTGGCAGGCGATGCAGGAAAACAGGCCCGGGGCGGAGCAAGACCCGCGGCTCGAGGTGGTGGTGGACCAGATCCAGCGCTACATGAAATCCGTGCACGCGCGACCGCGGCGCGACGACCAGTCGCGCACCAATGCGACCTGCTACGACTGCCATGAGGCTCACTACGTGTATCCGAAGGACAGCCAGGCGCGCCAGGAATGGCGCCTAAGCATTCCGGACCGGTGCGGCGCGTGCCATACGCAGCAGCGCGCGGCCTACGCCACCTCGGTGCACGGCCAGGAAGTGCTGGAGAACAAGAACCTGTACGCGGCGGTGTGCTCGGATTGCCACACGACGCACGACATCGACAGGCCGGCCGGCGATCCGATCCGGCTCGCGATCACCCGCAACTGCGGTACCTGCCATGAGCAGAGCCTGCGCACCTACATGGAGACCTATCACGGGCAAGTCAGCACGCTGGGATACGCCTATACGGCCAAGTGCTTCGATTGCCACGGCAGTCATACCGTGCAGCGCGTGAGCGAACCGGAGTCCATGATTCACCCGGCCAGACGCCTGGAGACCTGCCGCAAGTGCCACACCGGCGCGACCGCGGGATTCGTGACGTTCGAGCCGCATGCCACGAGCCACGATTTTTCCCGCTATCCGTACTCGTGGATCGCGACGAAATTCATGATCGCGCTGCTGGTCGGGGTATTCGTGTTCTTCTGGACGCATACCGCCCTTTGGTTCTACCGCGAGTACCGGGACCGCAAGGAAGGCAAGACGCGGCCGCACGTCGTGGTCGACGAGTCGCTGCAGCTGAAGGGCAAGCAGTACCAGCGCTTCGGTCCGCTCTGGCGCCTGGCGCACCTGGTGTTCGCCATCAGCGTCATGACCCTGGTGCTCACCGGCATGACAGTCTTCTTCGCCGACAGCGCGTGGGCAAGAGTCGTCGCCGGCTGGTTCGGCGGGCCGAAGACCGCGGCCATCGTGCACCGCACCGCGGCCGCCACCATGCTCGGCATATTCTTCCTGCACCTGGTCTTCGTCCTGCTGCGCATCGTGAAGAACTGGCGCACCTGGGACTGGTTCGGTCCGGTTTCGCTCGTGCCCAACTGGCAGGACCTCCAGGACGCCACCGCGATGTTCAAATGGTTCTTCGGCCTGGGTCCCCGGCCGGTGTTCGACCGCTGGACCTACTGGGAGAAGTTCGATTACTGGGCGGTGTTCTGGGGCATGGCGATCATCGGCGGCAGCGGCATGATGCTCGCGTTCCCGGGCCTGACGGCCTCGGTGCTGCCCGGCTGGATGTTCAACGTCGCCACCATCGTGCACGGCGAGGAAGCGGTGCTCGCCGCGGTGTTCCTGTTCACCGTGCACTTCTTCAACAACCACTTCCGGCCGGACAAATTCCCGCTCGACACCGTGATGTTCACCGGCGCCGTGCCGCTGGAGGAATTCAGGCACGAGCATGCGCTCGAGTACCAGCGCCTGGTGGCCTCCGGGGAACTCGCGCGGCACCTGGTGGACGCGCCCTCGAGCTCGATGACGCTGGGCTCCAAGATCCTCGGTTTCACCCTGATCGCGATCGGCCTCGTGCTGTTGGTGCTGGTGATCATCGGCATGTCGGTCCGCATGGGTTGAATTCATTGATCATCGACTCAGGAGGCATCATGAAAGCGAAAGTGTTCGTTTTGGCGGTGGCAGGAGCGCTCGCGGTGGGCGCGGCCTTTGCGGCGTCGGCGGCGGACGTGCTGAAGGCAAAGGGATGCCTGAACTGCCACGCCATGGACAAGAAGAAGGTCG
>JAOTWE010000025.1 GCA_029863065.1 Betaproteobacteria bacterium | reverse complement strand
CGAGCGGATACGGGTCGCCGCGCCAGGCGTTGGTGATCACGTTGTGCATCAGGCCGTGCACCGAGAGCGGGTATTCCCAGGAAAAGGCCTTGTCGATGCGCACCGGATCGCCCTCGGCGTCGACGAACAGGTCCTCGGGCGAGCCGGGCCAGCCGAGCGCCAGCCCGGCGAGCGGTTTGTTCGGCTGCACGCCTTCGGGCCCGGTGGGCGTCTTCGCCGAGGGCGGGATGGCGCGCGGGAACGGCGCCTTGTGGCGGAACCCGCCCGGACGGTCGATGGTGCCGAGCAAGCTCATCAGGATGGCGAGCGCGCGCACCGTCTGGAACCCGTTCGAGTGCGCCGCCAGGCCGCGCATGGCGTGGAACGCCACCGGGTTGCCGGTCACCGTCTGGTGCTCGTTCCCCCAGCAATCGGTCCAGGCGATGGGAAGCTCGATCTTGTCGTCGCGCGCCGTGATGCCCATCTCGTGCGCGAGGCGCCGGATGGTGGCCGCGGGGATGCCCGTGATCTCCGCGGCCCATTCCGCGGTGTGCGCGCTCGCGCGCTCGGCGAGCAGCTGGAACGCCGGCCGCACGCGCGTGCCGTCCCGCAGCGTGAAGTCGCCGAACAGGTACGGGTCGGCGTCCGGCGTGTGGCTGACGACCGCGCGATTCGTGTGCCGGTCCCACCACAACTGGTTCTGCGGGTACTGGGGATTGACCGGGTCGGTGTCCTCGTCGGTGGCGAGCAGGCCGTGGCGCGGCGATGCCGGGTCCACGATCACCAGCTGCCCGCCGTTGGTGTAGCGCGCGACGAACTGGCGGTCGTACAAGCCCTGCGCAATGATCTCGTGATTGAGCGCGAGCAGCAGCGCCCCATCGGTGCCGGGGCGGATCGGCACCCACTCGTCGGCGATCGCCGAGTAGCCGGTGCGCACCGGGTTGACGGAAACGAAGCGCCCGCCGTCGCGCTTGAACTTAGAGATCGCGATCTTGAGCGGATTGGAGTGGTGGTCTTCCGCGGTGCCGAGCATGACGAAGAGCTTCGCGCGCTCGAGGTCCGGGCCGCCGAACTCCCAGAACGAGCCACCGATGGTGTAGATCATGCCCGCCGCCATGTTCACCGAGCAGAAGCCGCCGTGCGCGGCATAGTTCGGCGTACCGAACTGGCGCGCGAAGAGGCCGGTCAGCGCCTGCATCTGGTCGCGGCCGGTGAACAGGGCGAACTTCTTGGGATCGCTCGCGCGGATCGCGCCGAGCCGCTTCTCGAGCATCGCGAACGCCTCGTCCCAGGAGATCGGCTCGAATTCGCCCGCGCCGCGCTCGGCGCCCGCCTTCCTTCTGAGCGGCCGCGTGAGGCGCGCCGGCGACAGCTGCTTCATGATGCCGCTCGCGCCCTTGGCGCAGATCACGCCCTTGTTGAGCGGATGCTCCGGATTGCCCTCGATGTAGCGCAGCGCCCCGTCGCGCAGGTGCACGCGGATGCCGCAGCGGCACGCGCACATGTAGCAGGTGGTGGTCTTGACTTCAGAGGGCACGCAGCCGCATTCTGCGGCTGGCCCGCATGCGCGGCAACGAGCAATACTGATCCTGCCATAGAATGCGCGCGTGAAGATCTGCATCGTTTCCGACAGCCACGACCGCGCCGACGCGCTGGCGCAGGCCGTGCGCGAGGCGACAGCGCAGGGCGCCGAGGCGGTCATCCATTGCGGCGATCTCATCGGCGCGCAGACCATCAAGCCCGCGCTCGCGCTGGGATTGCCCGTGCACCTCATCCACGGCAACAACGTCGGCGACACGCAGGCCCTGCACCGGCAGTCGCTTGCAAGCGGCGGACTGCTCCAGTACCACGGCGCCGACGCACGCCTCGAGCTCGCCGGCCGGCGGGTTTTCGTCGTGCACTACGACGACTACGGCTACGCCATGGCGTGCACCGGCGACTGGGCGCTGGTGTGCTGCGGCCACTCGCACCGGGCCGGGGCGCGCAAGGTCGCGAGCGTGAATGGGAATGAGACGTGGCTCGTCAACCCGGGGACGGTGGCCGGTCTGGCCGCCCCGGCGACCTGGGCACTGGGCGACCTGGCGGCAATGCGCTTCGAGCTGCGCGAGCTCGGCCGCCCGCATTCATCGCCTCTATAAGCGCATAGCGAACTTATAGGCGGGCGCCCGTGGGCGGCGCTTAGAATTCCCGAGGGAACGGCGAGGAGACAATCAATGCTCACCAGCAATCCGTTTGCCGCGCTTGCGGCGTCCATATCGCCGGCCGTCATGCAGACCTACGCCGTCGTCATGATCGTCCTGGTCGCGGCGGGGACGCTGTTCGACGTCGTGCACAAGGGAAGCGCCAAGTACTTTTTTGAAAATTGGCGCAAGTCGAAAAACAAAGGCGCGAAGAAACTCGGTGGCGGCGAACTGGTGTCGATCGCCATCCAGACCGGCGTGGTCGACGTCCTGGCATCCGGGGAATTCTGCAACGCGCGCCGCCGGATCGCGCATCTTCTGACCATGTACGGATTCGTGATCTACGTCGTCGCCACCGCCGTCATGGTCTTCAGCTACTCGACGCCCGAGATGCCGACGCCCGCGTTCCTGCCGCAGCTGTGGTGGCTCGGCGGCCTGATGACTTGCCTCGGCGGCTACTGGTTCTGGTTCTTCATCCGCGTCGATGTCGTCGCCGAGGGTAATTCGCCGCTGCGTTTCGTGCGCGCGGACCTGTTCATCGTCTCGCTCCTGGTCAGCGTGACCCTGGGCCTGATCTGGGCGGCGGCCGGCGCCGGAGTCGGCGTGCTCTTCGGCCTGTACGTGATCGCCACAACGGTTCTGTTCGGATCGGTGACGTGGTCCAAGTTCGCGCACATGTTCTTCAAGCCCGCGGCGGCCTTCGAGAAGAGAGTTTCCCACGCGAATGAATCCAGGAGCAACCTGCCTGGGCCGGCCGACAAACCCGAGACGTTCGGCATCGCTCGCGAACAACCCAGGAACTACTGATCACGGGAGACGACGAAACCCATGCCAACCTTCGTTTACATGACCCGGTGCGACGGCTGCGGGCAGTGTGTCGACATCTGCCCGTCGGACATCATGCACATCGACAAGACCTATCGGCGTGCCTACAACATCGAGCCGAACATGTGCTGGGAGTGCTACTCCTGCGTCAAGGCCTGTCCGCAGCACGCCATCGATTGCCGCGGTTATGCCGACTTCGCGCCGCTGGGCCACAGTGTCCGGGTGCTTCGGGAAGAGGCGAAGGCGACGATTTCGTGGCGGCTCAAGTTCCGCGACGGCCGCGAGAAGAACTTCGTGTCCCCGATCCGGACGACGCCCTGGGGATCGATCAAGGGGCCGGCCGAGTACCCTGCGCCCCGCCCCGAGGATTTCGCCAAGCAGGAGCTCGCGCTCGAACCGGAAACACTCAAGATCAAGGGCGGATTGCCCGCGTTGCGCCCTGATCAACTCAAGCAGGGAGTCGTGTGATGGGACTGTTCGGAGGCAGGAAAACAGTGTTCGTCGATGCGGACATCCTCGTCATCGGCGGCGGCATGGCCGGCTGCGGGGCCACCTACGAGTCCAGGTACTGGGGGCGCGACCTGAAGATCGTCTGCGTCGAGAAAGCGAATATCGAGCGCAGCGGCGCCGTCGCCCAGGGCCTCTACGCCATCAACACCTACATGGGCATGCAATGGGACGAAAACAAACCCGAGGACCATGTGCGCTACGCCCGCAACGACCTCATGGGCCTGGTGCGCGAGGACCTGGGCTACGACATCGCCCGGCACGTCGATGCGTCGGTGCACCAGTTCGAGGAATGGGGCCTGCCGATGATGAAGGACCCCAAGACCGGACGCTACCAGCGCGAAGGCAAGTGGCAAATCATGATCCACGGCGAAAGCTACAAGCCGATCGTCGCCGAGGCAGCCCGCAAGGCCGCGACCGAGGTCTACAACCGGATCATGGTGACGCACCTCTTGATGGACAAGAAGGCCAACCGGGTCGCGGGCGCGGTCGGCTTCAATGTCCGCACGGGCGATTACCATGTGTTCCGCGCGAAGGCCGTCATCATCGGCGCCGGCGGTGCGTCGCACATCTACAAGCCGCGCTCGGTGGGCGAGGGCATGGGTCGGACCTGGTATGCGCCCTGGAGCAGCGGGTCCGCGTACGCTTTGCCGATCCAGGTCGGCGCCAAGATGATGCAGATGGAAAACCGCATCGTGCTCGCGCGGTTCAAGGACGGCTACGGGCCGGTCGGCGCGTACTTCCTGCACCTCAAGACCTACACGCAGAACGGCAACGGCGAGGAGTTCGAGTCGAAGTGGAAAGAGCACACGCGGGCGCTGGTCGGCGATTACATTGACCACCATCCGACGCCGACCTGCCTCAGGAACCACGCCTTCATCGAGGAGACGAAGGCCGGCCGTGGACCGATCCGCATGGTGACCACGGAGGCCTTTCAGGACCCCCACAAGGAAACCGTCGGCTGGGAGAACTTCCTCGGCATGACGATCGGGCAGGCGGTGGTCTGGGCCTCGCAGAACATCGACCCCAAGCACACCAATCCCGAGCTGACCACGTCCGAGCCGTATGTCATGGGCTCGCACGCCACCTGCTCCGGTGCGTGGGCGAGCGGCCCGGAAGACATTGCCCCCTCGGATTACAACTGGGGGTACAACCGCATGATGACGGTCGACGGGCTGTTCGGCGCCGGCGACACCATTGGCGGCAGCGCCCACAAGTTCTCCTCGGGGTCCTTCGCCGAAGGCCGCATCGCCGCCAAGGCGGCGGTCAAGTACGTGATGGAGAAAGGCCGGGACCAGCCCCAGGTCAGCGAACAGGAATATCGCGACCTCGAAAAAGTGATCTACCAACCGCTGGAGAATTACCGGGTCGGCCGCAACGAGATCGTCGCCGGCACCGTATCGCCGAGTTATCTCCTGCCGATCCACGGTCTTCAGCGCCTCGAGAAGCTCATGGACGAGTATGTCGGCGGCATCAGCACCAACTACATGACGAACGACCAATTGCTCAACCGCGGACTCGAGCTGCTGGGCATGCTGAAGGAAGACATGAACCACATGGGTGCCGAAGACCTGCACCAGCTGCAGCGCGCGTGGGAGCTGCACCATCGGATTCTGGCTTCGGAATCCGTGACCCATCACACGCTGTTCCGCGAAGAAACGCGGTGGCCGGGGTACTACTATCGCGGCGATCATATGAAGCTGGATGACGCGAACTGGCATTGCTTCACCTTGTCCCGCTACGACCGGAATACCGGCAAGTGGGCAATGGAGAAGGCGCCCGTTCACCACATCATCGACTGACCATAAGCCCGGCGAAGAGGCCGCCTTATGGGCGGCCTTTTTTTGTGCTTCAATACCCGGATGGCCGATCGTCGCCTCCAGGTCTTCCACGCGGTCGCGAAGCATCTGTCCTTCACCAAGGCGGCCGAGGCGCTGTTCATGACGCAGCCGGCGGTGACCTTTCAGATCCGCCAGCTGGAAGAGCACTTCGATACGCGCCTGTTCGATCGCGCGCACGGGCGCATCGCCCTGACGCCCGCGGGCCAGGTGGCGCTGGAGTACGCGGAGCGCATCCTCGGCCTCTCGGCCGAGCTCGACACGCGGCTGAAGGAGATGAGCGGCCAGGTGGCCGGGCCGCTGCTCATCGGCGCCAGTACGACCATTGCCGAATTCCTGCTGCCGCAGGTGCTCGGCGAGTTCAAGTCACGCTATCCGGGCGTGGTGCCGCGCCTGTTCGTCGCCAACTCCGAGGCGGTGCAGGCGCGCATCGCCGAGCGCACCCTCGACCTGGGATTCATCGAGGGCGAATCGCACCTGCCCTCTCTCGGCACCGAGGTGTGCTGCGACGACGAGCTGCAGGTGGTCTGCGCGCCCACTCACCCCCTGGCGAAACTGCAGTCGGTGCCGCCGAAGGCGCTCATGGAGCACGCCTACATCGGCCGCGAGCCCGGATCAGGCACGCGCGAAGTCATCGACCACTACCTGCACAAGGCCGGCGTTGCGCCCGACGCGCTGCAGGTCGTGATGGAGCTGGGGAGCCCCGAGGCGTTGAAGGGCCTGGCGGCCACCGGCCTTGGCTTCGCCATCATGTCGCGCGCCACGGTGGCCAAGGAAACGCAGCTCGGGCAGCTGGTGCGCGTGCCGCTCGCGCCGCCGCTCACCCGCCATCTGAGCGTGGTCTACCCGAAGGAAAGGTTCCATTCGCGCCTGGTGAACAGCTTCGTGCAGTTCGCCAAGGAGCGCCTCGCCGCCGTGCTGCACGGCACGGAACCGGTGCAGCCGGCGGCCTAGGCTCGCGTTAGACGCTGCGCTTGCGGAATTCCTTCGCGAACGCCAGCAGGAAGCGCAGCGACTGCTGGCTTTCCGGATCCCGCAGCAGCTGCCACAGCCCCCCGAGGCCCCCGGCCGCGGCGGGCTGCGCCGCGACTTCGCGCTTCGCTGCATCCAGCGCGCCGATCGTGCCTTCGAGCAGCCCCGCCAGCCGTTCGAGCCCGGCGACCAGCCGCTCGGGGCCGGCGCGGTTCAGCCGGTCGACGATCGACATGGATTCGCTCATCGTTTCGACCAGGCGGCCGACCATTTCGTCCGTCAGCGCATCCTGCGCCGCGCCGAAGGTGCGCGCCAGCGCGACGAGGCGGTCGAGATCGCCGTTCTCGACCAGCTGCGCGAGCGCGGGCAGTGCGCGCCCGACGCCCGAGCGGTTGACCTGGTCGAGCAGGTCCATGCCTTCCGCCGCGGTCGCCGTGACGCGGCCGACCATCTCGTCGGTCAGCGCATCGCGCGCCGCGCCGATGACGTTTTCGATCTCCAGTGCTTCGCTCGGGTCCATGGCGTCCTCCTAGAGCAGCCCGCGGGCCGAAGTCCAGTACAGCTTGTTGTACGCCATCTTGAACCAGTGGATGGCGCGCGACGGCGGCTTCGGATCGGGCGGGTTGGTGTAGTTGAACATCGCGTAGGTCGCGCGATCCTTGCCGCACTCGATGAAGCAGAACACCTTGCCGTCGTGCTCGCGCACCGGCTGGCCGAGCTTGACGATGGCGGCGATGTTCTCGCCCAGCGTTTCGGCCTGGTAGTGCGCCGTGGAGCCCGCCTTGCTGATCGGGATGTTGGTCGTGTCGCCGATCACGTAGACGTTCGAGTGCCCCTCCATGGTGAGCTTGGTCTTGTTGGTCGGAATGAAGCCGCCCTGCCCGAGCTTGTTCTTCTCGATGACCTCCATGCCCTTGTGCACCGGGATAGTGATCAGCAGGTCGTACTTGGTCTCGGTGCCCTCTTCGCTCCTCACGACCTTGTTCTTGCCGTCGACCTCCTTCATGTTGAACAGGGTCTCGTAGGTGATGCCGAGGCGATCGAACTCCGGCTGCGCCCACTTGGCCACGTTCTCCAGGCTGTGCACGCGGCCCACGGGGTAGGTGTA
This sequence comes from Betaproteobacteria bacterium, assembly GCA_029863065.1. Lineage (GTDB taxonomy): Bacteria > Pseudomonadota > Gammaproteobacteria > Burkholderiales > SG8-39 > JAABQT01. The sequence continues at coordinate 12,272 of JAOTWE010000025.1, read as the reverse complement.
ATGCAGCTGCACCTTGTCGCGGATGCCCCGGTCCTTGAAGTAGTCATGCAGCATGAAGGTGATCTCGAGCGGCGCCATCGGGCACTTGTGCGGCACGCCCATCGCGATCACCACCCGGCCGCCCTGGAACGCCTGCAGGCTCCTGAACATCTTGAGCGCGCTCTCCTCCGTGTAGAACTGCTCGGCATTCTCGGCGAGCCCCGGGATCATCTCCGGCACCGGCCGCGAGCCGGTGGCGATCACCAGGATGTCGTAGGCGTGCGTCTTGCCGCCCTTGGTCTTCACCTGGTTCTTGTCCAGCTCGAAGGTCTCCACGGGGTCGACCTGCAATTCGATCCCCGGCTCGAGCAGGCTCGCCTGGTCGCGGTACAGCTCGTCGGGCGTCATGCGGCCGAACGCCAGGTACAGCAACCCCGGCTGGTACATGTGCTTGTCGGAAGCCGTGAGCATGGTGAGTTGCACCTTGCGCGAGCGGATCTCGGCCGCCAGCCTGCGCGCCAGGTTGTTGGCGAGAATCGTGCCCCCCATGCCGCCGCCGATGATCAGGATTTTCATGGTGTGCTCCTCTTTGGGCCCGCAGGGCCGCTTGACCGGACTACTTCGTTTTTCTCAGGGCGATGTGCCACACCCCGGCCTCTTCCCGCGTGCCGAGGAACTCATGCCCGACCTTGTGCAGCCACTCCGGGATGTCGTTCGCCGAACCCTTGTCCGACGACAGCACCTCGAATTCCTCTCCGACCGCCCCGTACTTGAGCCGCGCGATCAGTTCCATCAGCGGACCGGGACAGAAACTTCCGCGAGCGTCGATGATGATCCTTTCCGCCATGCGCTGCCTCCCTCAGAACGTCCAGACCTGGGCGCCGTGCGCGTCCGACAGGAACCGGGTGAGGCCCAGCGGCTCGCGCACCCAGGGCTCGAGATCGCCCGGCCCGACGCCGAGCACGTCCACCGCCATCGAGCACGGGTGGATCTTCGCGTCGCCCAGCTCGGCGGCGCTCTGGAACAATTGCCGGTAGCCGGGGCCCTTCTTTTCCTGCAGCGACCTGCCGAACGGGCCCTCCGCGGCAGGCGGCTCGCCCGTACCGCGCGTGAAGTGGCGCAGCGCGTTCATCGACAGGAACACCGTCACCTCGTCACCGCTCACTGCCCCGACCGAGGCGACCATGGCCGCCATCTGCAGCCGCTCCAGCGAACCGGAGACCACCACGATGCTGATCCTGTTCGCCATGGGCATCGCCCCCACCCCCGGGGCGCCTTGCGAGATACTCAAGAGGCGATACTGGGCCCGCGGGGCCGCGCGTGTTTGATCCTGATCAAGCGCCCGCGCTGTGCGGGCTGCGTCAGGCGAATTCCGTGCCCGGCTTGAAGCCGAAGATGCGCTCGAGCTCGAGCTCCCGGATCAGGCCGTCCACGGCTGCCTGGCCGTGCTCGCGGCTGACCTCGGCCAGGATCAGCCGGGCACCGTGGGCGTTGTAATAGCCTCCGAAGTCGGCGTGCACCGCGAGGAGCTGCCGCGCCTTGTCCAGCGTCACTCGGTCTCGTCGGGCCCCTGCAGGTCGCCGGCCGGTCCTCGTAGACGCCGCAGCCCTGCGGCGCGAGAAACGCGCAGGCGGCGGATCCCGGCCTGTGGCCGAGCTTCAGCCCCGGCGTGCCGTGCACGTCGAGCTCGGCGTCGCGCGTGTAGCGGTCGATGAATTCACGGCTGGAGAGATCGAGCCGGTTCCTCAGCCGCACGACGTCGTACGGCGTGAGCAGAATGTCGGTGTTCTCGCAGCACTTATAGAAGCAGGGAATGCCCTTGTTCGAGCACAGTTGACGCAGCGCACAAGTCGTAATCGTCACTCCATTGGAGGTCTTGCAGTGCACCATGCACCGTGCGAACACGGGCGATAAAAAACCCTGCGGACGCCATGAGTATATTATTCGGGCGCCCGGGCGTTGCCCTGCAAGAATGCAAATAGGGAGGAACCCAACAATGGTCTATACGCGTAAGACAGTCTGGCCGCTGGTGTTCGGCATCATCATGGTCGCGTATGCCTATCTGGTGCAGTCAGGGTCGATGGAACCCGTCATCAAGTTCCTCGGCTCGGGGCGCAACGCCGGCGAAATGCAGATTCTCGGCTACACGTTCGGCGCCATCGGCATCGTGGTCGGTCTCTGGCAGTTGCTCGCCTCGCCGAAGGAAGGACTGGGCGATTACTACCTATCCATGGTCGGCGGCGTGACCTTCATCATGATGGTCGCCTTCATCGTGAAATGGGGCCTCGATCCGCTGATGGGGCAATGGGGGCGCGCGGCGCAGCCAACCCTCGGCTTCAATTTCGCCAGCATACTGAACCTGAACTATGTGGTGATGGGCATCATCGCCGGCATCGTGATCGTCAACGTGTTCAAGGTGCCAGGATGGGCCGAGAACGGCGTACGGTTGTCGCGGCTGGGACTCAAGACGGGCGTGATCCTGCTCGGCGCGCTCTACAGCCTGGCGGAGCTGGCGCACCTCGGGCGGCTCTCGGTCGTGCTGATCGGCTTTTTCGTGCTCGGCTCGGTGGGCGTGGTGCTGTGGCTGGGCGCGCGGCGCAACATGCCCAACTCGATGACCGGTGTGCTCGCCGCCGGCGTCGGCGTGTGCGGCGTGTCGGCGGCGGTGGCCGCGGCCCCGGTGGTGCAGGCCAAATCCACCGAGATCGCCTACACCATCGGCACCATCCTGCTGTTCGGCGTGCTGTGCATGTTCATCTTCCCGATCGTCGGCAAGTCGTTGGGCATGGGCTACATCCAGTTCGGCGCCTGGGCCGGCACCGGGATCCTCAACTCGGCGCAGGTCGCCGGCGCGGCGCTCGCCTTCCAGCCGAACGGCATCGAGACGCTGAAGGTCGCCGAAATCTTCAACATCACCCGCGTGCTGTTCCTGCCGATCATCGTGCTGTGGCTGGCGGTGTGGTACGTGAAGCGCGAACAGGGCGCCGTAAAGGTGGACCTGATGCAGGTGATCGTCGGCAAGTTCCCGGTGTTCGTCCTCGGCTTCATCCTGATGTTCGCGCTGTCCTCGACCGGCATCTTCGCGCCGGCGCTGCACTACCAGGGTAACTATTTCGACAACAGCGACAAGGTGATGATGACGAAGGACCGGGAGGGCAAGGTCGTCAGCAAGCTGCTCGGCGACAAGGACCTCGCGGCGCTCACGGCCGAGGCCGGCAAGGTGCAGCGCAAGGACCAGCAAGCGGCGCTGCAGCGGCTGATCGACAACAAGAAGGTCATGTCGATCGACGACGACGACACCTTGCGAGGCGTGGTCAACGCCAAGATCATGGGCAAGGCGGCGAACGACGTATTGACCAAGGCGCACCGTGCGGTGCGTCACACGGCGAAGAAGATCGCCATGTTCCGCACCCTGATCGCCTGGTTCTTCACCTTCGGCCTGGTGGGGCTGGGCATGCAGATCACCATGGCCTCCATCAAGCAGGCAGGCGGGCAACCGCTGGTGGTGGGCAGCATCGTCGGCGTGATCAAGGCGCTCGGCTCGCTGGTCGTGGTGTGGCTGCTGGTCGCCGAAACGATCTGAACACGGGAGACAATCATGGCTGAAGACAAGTTCGACCGCGGCTCGGCGCTCACCGTGTTCAAGAGCGACCGGCACGAGGACTTCATGGCGCTGGTGCTCGCGCTGGTCATCGCGCTGCTGGTTTACCTTTTCGTCTAGCTGCCCGCCTACAGCCACATCCTCCTGGCGAGCCACGGCACGGCCGGGGCGCGGGCGGCCGAGCGCATGGCGCTCGAACTCGCAGCACCCGGCGCACGGCTGTCGCAGCTCGTCGTCGTCCCCGATTTCTGGAAGGGCATGATGGGCGACGACTGGCTCAATAACGCCTCTACGCGCGACGCCTACGGCAGGCACGTCGAGCAGCAGCTGGAGCGCGAGATCGAGGCGGAGGTTGCGCGCGTGCGGGCGCGTGCCGGCGAGCTCGGGCTGCGCTACGAGCGCCGCGTCGTGCTCGGCAAGCCGGCCGAATGCCTGCTCGAGGCGGCGGCGATGCTCAAGCCGGAGCTGGTGGTGATCGGCTCGCCGCGTCGGGCCAAAGTGAAGGGCTTGCGCTCGCGCATGCAGTTGGAGACGCTGGTGCGCGCCCTGGCGGTACCGCTGCTGATCGTGCCCTATCCCGGATGACCGGGGCCGGCGCGCCGCCCGGAGCGGACGCGGCCTGGGTGGTGCTCGAAACCTCCCTCGACCCCGCTCAACTCGCCGCGTTCTGCAGCGATCTCGAGCGCCTTTACCGCATCAACCCGTTCCTCGAGTTCGCGTCGTGGGAGCAGGGGATGCCGGACCGCTTCCGGGCCGAAGTCCTGAACCACAGCAACGGGCAGCGCACGGTGATGGCGGCGCGCGTCACGCGCGCGTCGGACCTTGCCCTGCGGGTGGACTACGCGGAGGGAGTCAAGAAGAGCACCCGCTTCGAGATCCAGCCGGCGCCCGCAGGCAGCCGGCTCACCATCACCGAGGAATACGGCCCGACCGGCGCTGGCGCGCAGGACGCCGCAGTCGATCGCAGCTTGCACGCGTGGGGCGTAGCGCTCAAGGCACACCTGGAGCGCGACCGGCGCTGGGGATGGCTGCCGCTTTACCGCTCGACCATGGAGCGCGTGTGGCTGCCGATGAAGCCCGCGGCGCGGCGCATCACCTTCCTGATCCTGGTGATCGGCCTGGCGGATATCCTCCTGGTCGCGCTCGGGCTGGCGATCTACTGGATCGAATCCTGGCGCTGAACCTGGTTGCTATCGCGCGGCTTGACCCGCCTGTTGCACGCCCGCTTTGCCGGCCTGCTCCAGCGATGCGTAGTACTGGCGCAGGATCTCCAGCACCTCGGGCCGGCTGAATTCGGGCGGCACCGGGCTGCCCTCGCCCAGCCACTTGCGCAGCTGCGTGCCCGAGACCTGCAGGCGCTCGGCGTCGCCGTGCGCGCAGGTGCGACCCGAAGCCATGCCGCCGCAGCGGTAGCACCAGAACGTCACGTCCATCTTCAGCGGCTGCGTCTCGAGCGCGTCCCGCGGGATCTCGTCGAAAATGTGGTGCGCATCGAACGGCCCGTAGTAGCTGCCCACGCCCGCGTGATCGCGGCCGACGATCTGGTGCGAGCAGCCGTAGTTCTGGCGAAACAGCGCGTGCAGCAGCGCTTCGCGCGGCCCGGCGTAGCGCATGTCGAGCGGATAGCCCGCCTGTACCACCGTACCCTGGCGAAAGTACTTCTCGATCAGCACGGCGATGGCGCGCGTGCGCACGTCGGCCGGAATGTCGCCCGGCTTGAGGGCGCCGAGCAGCGAGTGCACCAGCACGCCGTCGCAGGTCTCGATCGCCACCTTGGCGAGATACTCGTGCGAGCGGTGCATGGGGTTGCGCGTCTGGAACGCGGCGACCCGCGACCAGCCCAGGCGCTCGAACTCGGCGCGCGTCTCCGCCGGCGTCTTGAACAGCGCCCCGTACTTCGCCTCGAAGCCGCCGTCGGCGAGCACCTTGACCGGGCCGGCGAGATTTACCTCCGGCTGCTGCATCACCATCTTGACGCCGGGGTGCTCGAGGTCGGCGGTGCGGAACACGGTGGCGCACTCGTGCGCCTTGTTGATGGCGTACTTCTCGGTCACCCGCATCGTCGCCATCGCCTCGCCGCTGTCCGCGTCGAGCAGCGCAATTTCGGTCCCGGTCTTGAACCCGGCTGCGGTCGCGCTGTCGGTGGACAGCGTGATCGGGATCGGCCAGAACAGGCCGCCCGCGGTCCGGTAGCCGTCGCACACCCCTTCCCAGTCGGCATGCGTCATGAAGCCCTCGAGCGGCGTGAAGCCGCCGATCCCGAGCATGATGAGATCGCCCTTTTCGCGCGAGCTGACGCGCACCGACGCGAGCGAGCGGGCGCGCGCGCGCTCCGCGGCGAGCGCCTCGCCGGCGAGCATCAGGGGCTTGAGCGGTCCTCCGCCGTGGGGCTGGACCAGGCCGGGCATGTCCACTCCTTGAGGCAAACGCCTTATTGTCGGTATCGCCTCCCCCGCGGGGCAACACCGTCGTTCTGATCTGCCGATAAGGGGGCCTGATAAACTCGCCGCGCCCCGGCGGGACGTGCAGAATCGGCACCATGCAAAGGCGCGAATTCCTGAGACTTCTGGCATTGGCGGCCGCGGCGCGCATCGCTGCGCCCTGGGGCGAGCGACGCCCAGGCCGCCGACGCGCTCTACGAGGTGCCGCCCTACGGCAACGTGTCGCTCCTGCACATGACGGATGCGCACGCGCAGCTGCTGCCGATGTACTACCGCGAGCCGGTCGGCACGGACTTCGGCGCCAGGTATGGCATCGCGCCCGGCAGCGCAACCGCGCACGCCTTCACGCACGTCGACTTCGCCGCGGCTGCGCGCCGCTACGGCAAGGTGGGCGGCTACGCCCATCTCACCACGCTGGTAAAGCGCCTGCGCGGCTCGCGGCCGCACGCGCTGCTGCTCGATGGAGGCGACGCCTGGCAGGGCTCGGCCACCGCGCTGTGGACCGCGGGCGCCGACATGATCGGCGCGCAGAAGCTGCTCGGCGTCGATCTCATGACGGCGCACTGGGAGTTCACCTTCGGCGCCGAGCGCGTGCGGCGGGCGGTGGACAAGGAGCTTGCGCCGATCGAGTTCCTCGCGCAGAACGTGAAAACGCTGGATTTCGAGGACCCGGTGTTCAAGCCGTACACCCTGCGCTCGATGAACGGCGTCGCGCTCGCGGTGATCGGGCAGGCGTTTCCGTACACGCCGATCGCCAACCCGCGCCACATGGTCGCCGAGTGGACCTTCGGCATCCAGGAGCCGCGGCTGCAGTCGCTGGTGGACGAAGTGCGCGCCAAAGGGGCGCAGGTGGTGGTGCTGCTGTCGCACAACGGGCTGGCGGTGGACCTCAAGCTCGCCACGCGCGTGCGCGGCCTTGACGCCATTCTCGGCGGGCATACGCATGACGGCATTCCTGCGCCGACGGCGGTCGGCAAGACCCTGGTCACCAACGCCGGCTGCAGCGGCAAGTTCCTCGGCATGCTCGAACTGGAAGTGAAGCACGGCGCGATTGCCGGGTACCGCTACCGCCTGCTGCCGGTATTCTCGAACCTGCTGCCGGCCGATGCCGCCATGTCCGCGTACATCGACGGCGTGCGCGCGCCGTATCGCGCGCGCCTCGAGGAGAAGCTCGCCGTCACCGAAGGGCTCCTGTACCGCCGCGGCACCTTCAACGGCACCTGGGACCAGCTGCTGCTCGAGGCGCTGCGCGCGGAAAAAGGCGCCGAGATCGCTTTTTCGCCCGGCTTTCGCTGGGGCGGCACGCTGCTCCCGGGCGATGCCGTTTCTTTCGAGCACCTGATGGACCAGACCGCGATTACCTACCCGTATACGACGCTGAACGAGATCAGCGGCGCGCAGATCAAGGTGATCCTCGAGGACGTCGCGGACAACCTGTTCAACCCCGACCCCTACCTGCAGCAGGGCGGCGACATGGTGCGCGTGGGCGGCATGACCTACGCCTGCGATCCGCGGGCGGCGATCGGGCATCGCATCTCGGACATGCGGCTCAATGGCCGCCCGCTCGACGCGGCGAAGCGCTACAAGGTGGCGGGCTGGGCGCCGGTCGCCGAGGGCGCGAGCGGCGAGCCGATCTGGGACGTCGCTGCGCGCTACCTGCGCGCGCAGCGCACGATCGCCCCGCTGACGCCCAGCGTACCGCGGCTTACCGGTTGACCGGCGACGCCGGGTCCATCAGCAGCGCGGTGACGTCCTTCATCTGCGCCTCTGTGAGCGCGCCGACGTGGCCGAAGCGCGGCATCTGCGAGCAGACGTTGTACGCCTTGGCGTTGTAGATCTTGGCGTAGGCGTAGCGCTGAATGTCCGTACCGTAGCCGCGCAGCTTCCCGAACTGGTACAGGCTCGGGCCTATGGTGCCGAAGGAGGTGGTGTCGGGACCGATCTGGTGGCAGTTGTAGCAGCCACCGCCGACGCCGCCCTTGTCGCGCCAAGTCATGCCGCGGCCGTTCTGCGCGATTTTCTCGCCGGCTTTCCAGTCCCCCAGCAGCTTGCCGTCCGCGGGCCACTTGACGCCGGCGTACTGCTTGCCGCGCAGCTTGGCGTCGAGCTCGGCCGGGGGACTGTCCTTGTACTTGTTGCACGCCGCCTGCACGTCGTCTTCTTTCAGGCGATCCATGCCGGCGATGCCCTCGGCGTGAAAATCGCGCTGCATCAAGGCCAGCGCCCCGTCGCGGGGGCTGGACTGCAGGGCCGCACAGGCGGCGAGCACCGCCGCGCCGGCCGCCATCATTGCTGCAAGACCGAGTCTCATGGCATCTCTCCTAGCGCTTGATGCCAAGGCCCTTGTACTCCTGGCCCTGGGCGTTGACGGTGAGATAGGTGAGCAGCGCGCTCATCATTTCCGAGGCGTAGTCCGGCTCGGGAAAACGCTGCTGGCGGAAGCAGTCGTTCAGGCGCCACTGCAGCGTGTGCATCACGCCGCCAGTCATGCGGTATCCCGGCCAACCCTGGATGGCGCGGATCGCCTGCTCGGGCCTGGTGAAGTTGGGCAGCGGCTGCGTGCGGATGCGCTGGCCGTCCACGCCGTGGCAGCTCGCGCAGGAAAAGTCATAGGCGCCCGCGCGGTAGAAGAAGATCTCCTTGCCGATCTCGTAGGCCGCTTTTTCCTTCGGGTGCGTCTGCTGCGGCGCGAGCTTCATGCCCGCCGATTGCGCCGCGACATACGTGGTGATCGACACCGGGTCGGGTGTCTTGGTGGCGCTGCTGAAGGGCTTCTTCGCCAGGTCCTCGCGTTTGAATCCCTGTAGCGTGATCATGCAGTGCACGATGCGCGCCTCGGCGTCCATGACGCGATCGACGTCGGCGAAGTAGCGCGGCATCTGCGCGTAGGCGCCCTTGACGACACCGGGCCCCAGGCCCAGGTCGCACTGCTCGAGCGAGGCGTTCTTCGGCCCGCGGGGCGTCCTCCACAACTGCTCGCCCTTGGCCTCGAACAGTTCCGCCGGGTTGGCCTCTTCCATGATCGCGCGGAACTTGTCGAAGTCGGCGGCGACCGGATCCTCGGTCTGTGCCATTGCCTGCGGCCACGGCGCTACCGCCGCGACCGCCGCGGCAACAGCCAGCATGAGCGCTTGTCTCATCTTCACCTCCTCCAGTTCGATCGAACGGGGCTTCTGCGGCCCCGGCCCGTCAGGTCAGGAACCACCGCGGATGGTGGTTTCGTCCGTGCGCGATTCGCCTTTGTTGTCCTTCCAGGTCACCGTGATCTTGTCGCCGGCTTTCGCGCCCTTCACCTTGAATGCGAACACCGGGTTGCGCGAGATCGCCTGGCTGATGTCGGCGCTGAACACGGTCTTGCCGTTCAGCTGCGCGGTGATGGTCTGGATGAAATGCAGCGGCACCGGTTTGCCGCCCTGCTTGCGCTGGCCGGTCTCCATCGGGTGTGCCATCAGGACGCGCACGTCGGCGACGTCGCCCTGCACGGTGGCGCGGATCTTCATCGGGTCTGCCATGGTTTTTTCTCCTCAGCCGCCGCAGCCGCCGATGGTGACCTTCACTTCCTTGGCGGTGGTGTAGAACTTGCCGACCGCCGCCACCACCACGCGCACCGGCGTGGACTCGCCGAGCTTGGCGCGCAGGTGCACGAAGGGCATCGCGCCCGCCGCGAAATCGAAGGTGCCGGTGTAAGGGAAGGGATTCTTCTCCAGGAACACCGAGATGCTGGTGGTGCCCGGGATATTGCTGGTGATGTCGATCGGCACCACGGCGCCGTTCTCGGCGATGTCCGGCGCGCGGATCTCGATGTCCTTGCTCTCCTCGGCATTCGCCATGCCGAGCGCCCTCATGGCATCAACGGCGGATTTCGCCTCGAATGCGCTCTTGTTCCAGGCGGCCAGGGCGCGGCCGGGCCTGAGAAGCGCGCCGCCGAGAGCGGCGAATAGCGCCAGCGCCCCGCCCGCTCTGACGACGGATCTGCGTGATTGCTGCATGCTTCCTCCTCGTGCCCGACCCGATATGTAGGAATAGTTGACTGTGGGCTTGGGCGTCGCCGGGTAGCCTACTCAATTTCCCCTGCAAGGCACAAGCGCAATGATCCAACCGGCCGCATGGAATTTTGGTTTGCCCCATAACTTAGCCTAATTTCCCCCTGCGCTTGAATTGTTGCTAGTGTGCTGGCAAAGGGGGGTTCGCCATGATGAAAAACGCTCGGGCAATGTTGATTGGCGGGTTGCTGGGTACGGCGCTGCTTGCAGGCTGCAGCACCATGGGATTGGGCGACACGAAGGGCAATGTCGCCGAAGACAAGGTGGTCTACCACGTCAACGACACCGAGGAGCAGGCGGTCGACGCCTTGCGCAACATCGGCAACCATCTGGAAGTGAACCCGAAGGCGAAAATCGTCGTCGTCACGCATTCGCGCGGCGTCGATTTCCTTTTCAAGGACGCGCGCGACAAGAGAGGCAATCCCTACAACGTCGCGGTCGAGGGTCTCAAGGAGCGCGGCGTGCAGTTCGACGTCTGCCTCATCACGTTACGCAACCGCAAGCTGGGCAAAGACAAGTTCATTCCGGAAGCCACCTTCGTGCCCTCCGGCGTGGCGGAAATCACGCGCCTGCAGCAGCGCGAGGGCTACGCCTACCTGCGGCCGTAAGAGCCGCAGCGTCACCGGCGGCGGCGTGCGCCGCCGCCGGCGGGCAACATCGCGGCAAGGAACTTTTCGCGCCGCACCTCGGTCTGGTGCGGATGAATCGCGACCGTATTGCGGAATACGGCCAATTCTTTGCGATAATGCGCCCCCTCTGAAGTCTGGCAGGTCGGATGATCCGAATTGAAAACCTGGTGAAGGCGTTCGGCGCCAAGCGCGCCGTGGACGGCGTGTCCTTCGCCGTCGAGCGCGGCGAGGTGCTCGGCTTTCTCGGCCCGAACGGCGCCGGCAAATCGACCACCATGCGCATGATCACCGGGTTTTTCCCGCCCACCAGCGGCCGCGTCTCGGTCGGCGGCCACGATGTGACTGAATCGCCGCTCGCCGCCAAGCGCCTCATCGGCTATCTGCCCGAGGCGGCGCCCTCCTACCCTGAAATGACGGTGCACGGCTTTCTTGCCTTCGCCGCGGCAATGCGCGGCCTGGCGGGCGAAGCGCGCCGCAAGGCGATCGGCCGCGTGGTCGAGCTGTGCTTCCTCGGCTCAGTGCTCCACCAGTCGATCGACACCCTGTCCAAGGGCTACCGCCACCGCACCTGCCTCGCGCAGGCGCTGATCCACGATCCCGACGTGCTGATCCTCGACGAGCCCACCGACGGCCTCGACCCGAACCAGAAGCACGAGGTGCGCAACCTCATCCGCGAGCTCGGCCGCACGAAGGCGGTCGTCTTTTCCACCCATATCCTCGAAGAAGTCGACGCCGCCTGCTCGCGCGCCATCATCATCGACCGCGGCCGCATCGTCGCCAACGGCACGCCGGCCGAGCTGCGCGCGATGTCGGCGCACGCCGGCGCGGTCACCGTGCACGCCGCCGGCGCGAGCGCCGAGAAGCTCGCCGCGCTCGGCCGTGTCGAGCCGGTGAACGGCGCCTTTCGCATCACGCCGGCGGACAAGGGCGCCTCGGGGCAGCTCGCGCTCGCGGTCGTGGCGCTCGCGCAGCGCGAGGGCTGGAAGCTCGACGCCCTGCGCACGGAAGAGGGCCAGCTGGACGAAGTGTTCCGCAGCATTACGCTCCCCGATACGGTGAAGAAATGACCTCCGCCTGGCACGCCATCCGCACCATCGCCAAGCGCGAGCTGTCGTCGTACTTCGCCTCGCCCGTGGCCTACGTGTTCCTGGTGATCTTCCTGCTGCTCACGGGCTTTCTCACCTTCACCGCCGGCGCCTTCTTCGAGCGCGGCGAAGCGAGCCTCGCTTCGTTCTTCGCCTGGCATCCGTGGGTGTACCTGGTGCTCGTGCCGGCCGTGGGCATGCGCCTGTGGTCCGAGGAGCGGCGCGCGGGCACGCTTGAGCTGCTGCTGACGCTGCCGGTGACCGCGTGGCAGGCGATCCTCGGCAAGTTCCTCGCCTCCTGGCTGTTCCTCGCCATCGCGCTGGCGCTGACCTTCCCGGTGGTCATCACGGTGAACCTGCTCGGCGATCCTGATAACGGCGCCCTCGTTGCCGGCTACCTGGGAAGCCTGATGCTCGCCGGCGCCTACCTGGCGATCACCTGCCTGACCTCGGCGCTGACGCGCAACCAGGTCATCGCCTTCATTCTCGCGGTG
>JAOTWE010000234.1 GCA_029863065.1 Betaproteobacteria bacterium | reverse complement strand
GCGGATGCGCATCGGCTGCTCGCCCTCGTGCGCGAAGCGCGCGTTCAGGGCGACCAGGCTTTCGTAGTAGCTCGAATGCCGGCGCACGTGCACCTCCCGGCCGGCGAGGTCGGCGAGCGCCGCAAGTTTCGGCGAAGCGGGGCCGGTGACGACGATCTCGGAGACGTTCTTTAGCTCCGGCACCGAGAAAGCCACGAGCTCCTGCCGCGATTCGGTGATGGTCAGATTGGCGACGGCGATGTCGCCGCGGCCCTCGAGCAGGTGCTCGATCAGCTTGTCGCGCGAGGCCGGGATGAGCGCCACGGTGATCGGCCGCGTGCCCAGGCTGCGGCGGTACTTGCGGTTGATCCAGCGCTCGAACTCGTGCACCGAATCGGCGCTGATGCCGCTCTGCTTGCCGCGCTCGCTGTAGAAAAGCGTGCGGCTGTGGGCGAGCAGCGCGCGGATCAGGCGCGCCTTCTTCATGTCGGCGAAATCGCGCACCGCGGGCGCGGTAAGGCGCTCCAGGTCCAGGGCTGCCCGTTCGCGGTCCGCCTGCGAGAAAGTAGTGGCCGGCAGCCAGATCAGCAGCACGCACAGCAGAGCGCGATCTGCTGCGAAGCGGAAAAGCGGCGGCGGATCCTGGGTCGTTTTTGCCAACCCACGGATTGTATTCCGCCGCGTCGTCGATCAGCTCTTGCGCGCGTTGATGACGAGCGCCGGCGTCGAGAACGCAGCGTGCCGCCGGTGCTGTGGAACTACGTGTAGGATCGCGCCATGGGTGGATTCCATGACCCAGCAGGCCGGGGCGTCGCCGGCGCAATGGCAGCGCCATAAGCAGAGCGATGCATAAAGCGGCTTGAAGCGATGGCCAAGCTCATCACGCACAGAGGCGGCTGCCACTGCGGCCGCGTCAGGTTCGAAGTCGACGCGCCCGCGCGCTTCGAGGTGACCGACTGCAACTGCTCCATCTGTGCGAAAACCGCCTACCTGCACCTCATCGTGCCCAAGGCCCGCTTCCGGCTGCTCTCCGGCGAGGAGCACCTGACGAGCTACGAGTTCAACACCGGCACCGCCAAGCACCTGTTCTGTTCGGTCTGCGGCATCAAGGCGTTCTACGTTCCGCGCTCGCATCCGGACGGCGTCAGTGTCAACGCGCGCTGCCTGGACGAGGGGACCGTGGCAGGGATGACGATACGCCCGACCGACGGCAATAACTGGGAGGAAGCCTACCCCGCGGGCCGCGGCACGTTCTCGGATTGATCGCCCAATCGGCTTTCCCGGGTGTCTAATTCCCACTGCACGCCGGCGCCCCTGGGCCGACGCCGGCCACAGCCAGGCCATGGCCCTGCAACGCACAGGAGGATCGCACCATGCCGACATTCATCGCGCTCGCGAACTTCACCGACCAGGGCGTCAAGACCGTCAAGGACAGCGTCAACCGCGCCGACGCCGTCAAGGCGATGGGCGAGAAATTCGGCGTCAAGCTGAAGGACATCTACTGGACGATGGGCGCCTACGACCTGCTGGCGATCTTCGAGGCGCCCGACGGCCCGACGATTTCCGCGTTCTCGCTGGCGATCGCCGGCGCGGGCAACCTCCGCTCGCAGACGCTGCGCGCCTTTCCGAAGGACGAAATGAAGGAAATCCTCAAGAAACTGCCCTGAATGGCCGAAACCCGTCCCGACCCGGCCGTGGCGGTCGACCGCGAGGCGATCGACCGCCACGCGCGCAAGCTGGTGGCCGAAAAGGCCCTGCGCGACGCCGAAAAGTTCGAAAACCTGCGCCGGCGGCCCCTGTCGGCGGCGGAAACGCTCGCCGTCGTTCTCGGCGTTGCCGCGGTGGTGGCGGTGGTGGCACTGGCGCTCATCGCGCGGCGCTAGGTTGCCGCCGAAAATGCGACAATGCGCCCATGAGCGATCCTGAACACCAAGCGCGCCTCACCCGTCTGCGGGAACTGCTGTCGATTCCGGACCGGGAGCGCACCGATGCGCAATGGGACGAGCTGAACGAGCTCGAAATCGTGCTGGCGAGCAGCAACCGGCAGGGCGCGCCGCGCCCCGAGCACCAGGGCGGCGGCGGCCAGAACCGGCAGCGGCACGGCGGCGGGCAGCATCCCGGCACCCCGGGGCGCAAGTTCCACAACCGGGGGCCGAAGCGCAGGCCGCCGCCCGACCGCTAGCCGCGCGGCGGCCCGCCGCACATGGACGAGATCCTGATCGTCGGTGGCGGCATCGGCGGACTGACCCTGGCGCTCGAGCTCGCGCGCCGCGGCATCGCCTACCGCGTATTCGAGGCCGCCCCGGAAATGCGCCCGGTGGGCGTGGGCGTGAACCTGCTGCCGCACTCGACGCGGATCCTGGCCGCGCTCGGGCTCGAGCCCGAGCTCGCGCGCGCGGCGGTCGAGACGGCCGAGTCGCACTTCTATAACCGCTTCGGGCAGCTCATCTACAAGGAGCCGCTCGGCCGGCGCGCGGACGTCGACTGGCCGCAGTTCTCGATCCACCGCGCCGACCTGCAGGCGGCGCTGCTGCAGCGCGCGCAGAACGTGGAGCTGGACCGGCAGTGCACCGGCTTCGCCCAGGACGACAAGGGCGTGACCCTGAGCTTCGCGGACGGCTCGAGCGTAAGCGGCGCGGCGGCGATCGGCTGCGACGGCATCCATTCCGCGATCCGCCGGCAGTTGCACCCGGGCGACGGCGAGCCGCGCTACTCGGGGGTCAACATGTGGCGCGGCGTGACGCGCTGGCCGGCGTTCCTCGGCGGCGCGACCATGGTGCGCGCCGGCTGGCTCGCCACCGGCAAGATGGTGATCTACCCGATCCGCCGCTACGGCGACGGCACGCAGCTCGTCAACTGGGTGTTCGAGATCGAGACGCCTGAGCATCAGCCGTGGGACTGGAACCGCGAGGCGCGCGTCGAGGACTTCTTCGCGCACGTCGCCGGCTGGACATTCGACTGGCTGGACATCCCCGCCATGCTGCGCGCGACCGACACCGTGCTCGAGTACCCGATGGTGGACAAGGACCCGCTCGCGCGCTGGACCTTCGGGCGCGTGACGCTGCTCGGCGATGCCGCGCATCCGATGGTTCCGCGCGGCTCGAACGGCGCCGGCCAGGCGATCCTCGACGCGCACGCGCTTGCCGACTGCCTGGCGGGCGAGGGCGACCCCGCGGCCGCGCTCGCGGCCTATGAAGCCGTGCGCCTCGGGCCTACCACCGACGTCGTGCTGGAAAACCGCCACAACCCGCCCGACGCCATCCTGCGCGAAGTCTACGAGCGCACCGGCGACCGGCCGTTCGCGCGCATCGAGGACGTAATTGGCCATGCGGAACTGCGGGAGATCTCGGAGCGCTACAAGCGCGTCGCCGGGTATGATCGCGACTCCCTCAAACGAAAGGAGGCCACAACATGAATCAGTATCAACCCTGGGGACTGCTGGCCGGGCGCGTCCTGCTCGCCTACATCTTCGTCCTGTCCGGCTTCGGCAAGCTCATCGGCTTCGCCGGTACCGCCAAGTTCATGGCGTCCAAGGGTATGCCGATGGCCGAAGTGCTGCTCGTCGGCGCGATCGCCATCGAACTGATTGGCGGCCTCATGCTGGCGGTGGGCTGGAAGGCACGCTGGGCCGCCTGGGCGATATTTCTGTTCATCATTCCCGCGACGGCCATCTTCCATCCTGTCTGGGCGGATCCGAGCCAGATGATCCAGTTCAACAAGAACCTCGCCATCATGGGCGGCATGCTCTACGTGGCGTTCACGGGACCTGGGCGCCTGAGCCTGGACAAGGCGTAGGCGGGCGGCCATGGCGATCATCCGGCACGACCCCGGCCCGCTGCTCTCGCTGGCCGTGGAACATGGCGATACCGTCTACCTGGCGGGCATCGTCGCCAAGAACGTGAAGAACGACATCAAGGGCCAGACCGAGGAAGTGCTGGCGGAAATCGACCGCCTGCTCGCCAAGGCGGGCTCGAGCAAGTCGAAGATCCTGCAGGCCACCATCTGGGTCACCGACATCCGCAACCGCGGGCCGATGAATGAGGTGTGGACGAAGTGGGTGGACCCGAAGAACCTGCCGGGCCGCGCCTGCATCGAGGCGAAGCTCGCCGACCCGGCGGCTCTCGTGGAGATTATGGTTACTGCTTCGAAGTAGGCGCCGGCGCCATGCCGCCGCTGTCGGGCATGACCCCGCGCTTGTAGACGATCTTCCTCGTCTGCCCGTCGCAGGTGCCGACGACCTTGCCGTCCTCCGGCGCGTCCATGTCGACGATGGTGGTGGTGAACACCTTGACGCCGTTCGCGGTGATCTTGGCGTCGATCTCGGCCTTCAGCTCGTTGCAGTCCTTCCTCTGCGCGAGGGCAGGGGTGACGGCGAGGGCGAGCAGCAGGGCCAGTGCGGTCTTGTACATACGTTGACTCCCATTTTGAGTTCGGAAAGCGCGGCTATTGTGCACCCGGCGCGCCGCGGCTGGAAAGAGCAGTAGTACCGGCCCCGTAACTGCCGCGGTCAGAGCATTTCCAGAGGCCGCGCCTTCGTGGGCGGCGGGAACGCCCGCTCGAGCTCCGCCAGCCCTTGCGGATCGAGCTTTAGATCGAGCGCTTCGCGGTTCTCCTTCACGTGGGCGACAGTGCCCGCCTTCGGAATGGCGACCAGCCCCGCCTGCCGCAGCACCCAGGCGAGCGCCACCTGCGCCGGCGTCGCGCCCAGGCGCTGCGCCACCTGCTTCAGGACCCTGTGGCCGAGCAGGCGCCCCTGCTCGACGGGGGAATACGCCATGACGGGCATGCCGCATGCCTGCGACCAC
>JAOTWE010000024.1 GCA_029863065.1 Betaproteobacteria bacterium | reverse complement strand
GATGGAGAAGGTGCCGGCCGGCGAACGCGAAGCGCTCACGCCCGAAGCGAATGGCATCACCGTCGAATCGCAGAGGAGACCCGCATGGACGAACAACTCCGCATCGCCGCACTGGAGTACCACCGCCTGCCGAGGCCGGGCAAGATCTCGGTGACGCCGACCAAGGGACTCATCAACCAGCGCGACCTTGCGCTCGCCTATTCGCCGGGGGTCGCCGCCGCGTGCGATGCCATCGCGGCCGATCCGAACGAAGCGCATTCGCTCACCTCCCGCGGCAATCTCGTCGCCGTCATCACCAACGGCACGGCGGTCCTGGGCCTGGGCAACATCGGGCCGCTGGCCGGCAAGCCGGTGATGGAAGGCAAGGCGTGCCTGTTCAAGAAGTTCAGCGGGATAGACGTGTACGACATCGAGATCGCCGAGAACGATCCGGAAGAGCTGGTGAAGACGATCGCGCGGCTGGAGCCGACCTTCGGCGGCATCAACCTCGAGGACATCAAGG
Source organism: Betaproteobacteria bacterium (assembly GCA_029863065.1). GTDB lineage: Bacteria > Pseudomonadota > Gammaproteobacteria > Burkholderiales > SG8-39 > JAABQT01. The sequence continues at coordinate 19,486 of JAOTWE010000024.1, read as the reverse complement.
CGCCCGATTGCTTCTACGTCGAGCGCAAGTTGCGCGAGCGGATGAAGATCCCGGTATTCCACGACGACCAGCATGGCACGGCGATCGTGGCGTCCGCCGCGATTCTCAACGCCATGAAGGTTGTCGGCAAGGAATTCGCGAAGGTCAAGCTCGTGACCTCGGGGGCGGGTGCTGCCGCGATCGCGTGCCTCGACCTGCTGGTCGGCTTGGGGATCAAGCGCGAGAACGTCGTTATGTGCGACAGCAAAGGCGTAATCTACGTCGGGCGCGAGACGCCCATGGAGGAGAACAAGGCGCGCTACGCCCGCGACACGAAGGCGCGCGAGCTCGCGGACGCCATCGTCGGCGCGGACATCTTCCTGGGGCTTTCCGGGCCAAGGGTGCTCACGCAGGACATGGTCAAGACCATGGCGCCCGATCCGTTCATCATGGCGCTCGCCAATCCCGAACCGGAGATCCTGCCGGAACTTGCAACGGCCGTGCGCCCCGACGCCATCATCGCCACGGGCCGGTCGGACTACCCGAACCAGGTGAACAACGTGCTGTGCTTCCCGTTCATCTTCCGCGGGGCGCTCGACGTCGGCGCGACCACGATCACCGAGCAGATGAAGCTCGCCTGCGTGCGCGCCCTGGCCGAGCTCGCGCACGCCGAGCAGTCGGACATCGTCGCGCAGGCGTATGCCGGCGAGAGCCTGAACTTCGGGCGCGACTACCTGATTCCCAAGCCCTTTGATCCGCGCCTCGTCGTGACCGTGCCGCTGGCGGTGGCCAAGGCCGCCATGGAAAGCGGCGTTGCCGCCCGACCGATCACCGATTTCGACGCCTATCGTGAACGCCTGTCGCAGTTCGTCTACCACTCCGGACTCATCATGAAGCCGGTGTTCGCCGGGGCCAAGCGCTCGCCCAGGCGCGTGGCGTACGCGGAAGGCGAAGAGGAACGCGTGCTGCGCGCCGTGCAAGTCGTCGTGGACGAAGGGTTGGCCAAGCCCATCCTGATCGGCCGACCCGAGGTCATCGCCGCGCGGATCGAGAAGTTCGGGTTGCGTCTCACCCCGGGCAAGGATTTCGAACTCGTCAACATCAACAGCGACCCGCGTTACCGATCGTACTGGCAGACCTACTACCAGCTCATGGGACGCAAGGGCATTTCCCCCGAGGACGCGAAGGAGGCGGTGCTGCGCAAGCCTTCGCTCATCGGCACGCTGCTGTTGCGGATGGGCGAATGCGACGCGCTGCTTTGCGGCACCGTGGGCAAGTACCATGCGCACCTGCGTCACGTCGCCGACGTCATCGGACGCAGTCTCGATGCTCCGGTGTTTGCCGCGATGAACGGGCTGCTCCTGCCCAACCGAACGCTGTTCATCTGCGATACCTACGTGAACCGCAATCCTTGCGTCGACGAACTGGTCGAGATCGCGCGGCTCGCATCCGACGAGGTCCGGCGGTTCGGGCTCGTCCCCAAAGTGGCCCTGGTGTCGCACTCCAACTTCGGCAGCGACGATTCGAAGTCGGCGCGCAAAATGCGCGAGGCGCGCGACCTTCTGGTCAAGCGCGTGCCGGGACTGGAAATCGACGGGGAAATGCACGGCGATGCCGCGCTTTCGGACGCCATTCGCAGCCGCGTCCACCCGGACTCCACCTTGAAGGGCGAAGCCAATCTCCTCATCATGCCCAACCTCGATGCCGCGAACATCTCCTTCAACCTGCTGAAGCTGACCGGCGGCGATGGCGTGACCATCGGTCCGATTCTGCTCGGTGCGAACAAGCCCGTGCTGATCGCCACGCCGTCGGCTACCGTGCGGCGACTGGTCAATCTGACGGCGCTGGCGGTGGTGGATGCCGGGGGCGGCGGCGGATGACCCCGGAGCGGATACAATCTGGCGCAGCTTGCCACGCGATCATCCGGTCATGAAAAAATCTGGACCGCCCTCGTTCTGCTATTCGTGTTTTTCGCCGTCCTGGTCTGGGCGGGTGACCAGGTTTGCGCTGATCGAGGATCCGGCGGTGGTGCGAGCGATCCTCGCGCACCTGGGGCTCTGGCAGCCGCAGGCACTCGAGCGTGCGCCGCCCGCTCCCGCGCGGGCCTGGCCCGAGCACGCCAATCTGGCGCTCACTTACCACCCTCTGCCCGACATCGCCTGAAGCCGCGCTCCGGGGCGAGCGAGCCCCGGAGCGCGGCTTTTGCGTGATCCAAGCCAGCGCGGGCAAGATGCGTCATAACGCCGATTGCGCAACGCTCGAATCGCCGGAGGAACGCTCATGACCAGCCAAATCCGCCGCAAACCGAGCGTTCCCGCGCCTGCCCCGCAGCGCACGGCGGCCACGCACGCGAGCGGGGCGGATGAGTTTTCCTATCGTTGATCTCGTGCCAGTGCCCAGATTCATCCGGCCGGGCGCGCCAGTCATTTACGAAGCTGGGCACTTCACCCAGCTTTCTCTTCTCCATGAAAAGACAGGAATACCGAACCTGCCGCCGGCCATCTTCGCGGGGGCGTGGAGATGCGGTAATGCCACTCAGGACACTGAACGAGGGACGCTAACTGTGTGAACGAGCGGTTCTCGCCGCTATTCGAGTCGGCGTGACATTTCCGGGATATCCGGCAACCGCGCCCGCCTCGCATCCTGGGGGACCTTTTGAACCGGTGCGAGGAAAAGCTCGAGGACCGTGCACATACCGAGATGCATCTCGGCGTTGACCCGCATGCCAGGAACAGGGCGCTGCTGCTGGCCCTGGCACTCAAGATGGCCGCCGCTTAGAGAATCTCTTGCCAGAGAAAAGGTACACTCATCCCATGTACCGGCAACGCATTAGGGTTTAACAGTAGTCCCGGTGTGGCGGTCGATGCGACCGTCACGCGCGCAGGGTTATCATCGGTGCATGCCGCAGTTGCCATCCTCGGTGAATCGCGGGCTGATCGCGCTGGGCGGGGCGCTCATCGAGCGCCCAGCGAGTTGGCTGCGCGTGTTCCGCTTCGCTGGCGTCGCCCTGGTGACGGCGCTCAGCCCTTCCGCCTGGGACCCCGCCATGCGCCGTGCCACGGCGCAACAGATCCACTTCTCGGCCTGGCAGGCGCTGCCCGGTTTCACCTTCGCTGCCGCGATGCTCAGCTTCGTGCTGATCCGCATCGTTGAGGGCACGGCGCGCGACTACGGCCTGTCGCAGTACGCGCTCGGGCTGACGGTGCGCGTGCTGATACTGGAGCTCATTCCGGTGCTCGCCGCGCTGTTCGTCGCGCTGCGCTCGGGTGCGGCGATCAATACCGAGGTGACGCTCAGGCACATCCGCGGCGATTTCGAGACGCTGGCGAGCGCTGGCGAGGACCCGCTGCGCCACGACCTGGTGCCGCGCGCCGTCGGCGCCGTGCTGGCGGTAATGCTGCTCAGCTACCTCAGCTCGGCGGTGGCGCTGGTGCTCGCCTACCTCGCGCTGTACGGAATCTCGCCATGGGCGATTGGCAGCTTCATGCGCATTACCGGGCAGGTGTTTGGTCCGGTGGTGGTCGCGGGCTACGCGCTCAAGACGCTGCTGTTCGGCGCCGCGGTGGCGGCGATCCCGATCACGGCGGCACTCGCTGTGCCGCGCGAGCGCGAGATGGCGCCGATCGCGGTGCTGCGCGGCATGGTGCGCCTTGGTATCGCCGTTGCCGTGATCGAAGGCGGTTTCCTCGCGGTCATGTACGCCTGAGGCCGACATGGCGGACGACCGCTACTCGCAACCCGTACCCCATGTCGAGCTCAAAGCGCTTGCGCTGCTCGGGCTGGTCCTCGGGCTGGTGGCGGCGTTCGCGGTGTATGTGCTGTACGCGCGCGGCACCTTCGAGGAGACGCAGCGCCTTTACCTGATGGCCGACAATTCCGAGGGCGTGAGCGTTGGCGCCGACCTCAGCTTCTCGGGCTTCCCGGTGGGGCGCGTTCAGCGGATCGAGCTCGTGCCGACGGGCCAGGCGCGCATCGTGATCGACGTGCCGCGCAAGGACACGCGCTGGCTGCGCCAATCGAGCGTGTTCACGCTCGAGCGCGGCCTGGTGGGCGGCGCGCGCCTGCGCGCGTTCACCGGCAACCTCGAAGACAAGCCGTTGCCGCCCGACGCGGTGCGCCCAGTGCTGCGCGGCGACACCACCGACGAGCTGCCGGCGCTCATCACGGGCCTGAAGCGCGTGCTCGACAACGTCGAGCGCATGACCGCAATGGACTCGGACCTGAACGCGGGCCTCGCCGCGGTGCGTGCCATGGCCGAGCGCCTGGGTGGGCGCTACGGCGCGCTCACCGCGCTGCTCGGCAGCGAGGAGGAAGCGAAAAAGCTGGTCACCTCGATCGACCGCGCCAACGTGCTGCTCGCCTCGCTCGAGGCGCTGTCGCACAAGCTCGGGCGCACGATCGACAAGGCCGATGCGCGGCTGTTCGACTCCGGCGGCGTCATGGACGAGACGCAGAAGGCAGTCGCGCAGCTCAATGCCGCGCTCGGCGACGCGCGCGCCAGCCTGAAGAAGGCCGACACGGTGCTCGCCGAGGCGCAGAAGATCGCCGCCAACACCAGCTCGGCCACCGCGGACCTTGGCGCCCTGCGCGCCCAGGTCGAGGCGAGCCTGCGCAAGCTCTCCGCGCTCATCGAGGAGATCAACCGCAAGTGGCCGTTCGCGCGCGACACCGAGGTGAAGCTGCCGTGAAGCGGCTCGCCGCCCCCGGCGTGCTGCTGCTCGCCGCCGCCTGCGCCAGCGGCCCGGTGCCGCCCGACTGGCAGCTCGAGGCGCACGGCGCGCTCGAAAGTTACAAGGCCGCGTACCTGAAGGGCGACGCGAAGAGCGCGGCGCTTGAGTTCGCGCGCGCGCGCCGAGAGCTCGCGAGCACCGGGCGCGCCGAGCGAGTGGCGCAGGCCGAACTCACGCGCTGCGCGCTCGCTACCGCGAGCCTGGAGTTCGACGACTGCCCGGGCTTCGTGCCGCTCGCCGCGGACGCCGGGCCCGCGGCACGCGCCTACGCCGCCTACCTTGCCGGGCGTTGGGATGGGGTCGACGCGGCGCTGCTGCCTGTGGCGCAGCGCGCAGTGGTGGCGGGCGGCAAGGCGGCGCCGATCGAGGAGCCGCTCTCGCGCCTGGTGGCCGCGGGCGTGTTGTTCAGAATGCAGCGGGTCGAGCCGCCCGACATCGCTGCCGCAATCGAAGTGGCCTCGGCGCAGGGCTGGCGCCGGCCGTTGCTCGCCTGGCTCGGCGTCGAGGAACGGCGCGCGCAGGCCGCCGGCGACGCCGAGGCCGCAGCGCGATTCAGGCGCCGCATCGAGTTGATACTGGAAGGCAAGAGATAGGGACAGGCCCTATGTCCCGAATGAAGGGCCCCGCTTTGATCGGGGCCTGGTACCGGAAGCCGTCGGGCTGCGCCGCGTAGGTGCTTTTTGATGGGCAGGCGTCCTTGACGGCCCTTGCTGCGGGCCGCGTGCCGCCTTAAGGTGCGGTCATGTTTGAACTGAGCGAAACCCAGAAGGCACTGCAGCAAAGCGCCCGCACGCTGGCGCAGAAGGAGTTCGCGCCGCGCGCCGCCGAGATCGACCGCTCGGAGCAATATCCCTGGGCGAACGTGGAGCGCCTGACCCAGGCCGGCTTCATGGGCATGACGATTCCCGAAGAATACGGCGGCCAGGGGCTCGGCTACCGGGAGGCCGTGCTGGTGATCGAGGAAATGGCCAAGGTGTGCGGGGTCACGGGGCGCATCGTCGTCGAGGCCAACATGGGCGCCATCGGTGCCATCATGAAGTTCGGCTCGGACACGCAGAAGGCGCTGGCCGCGAAGCTGGTGCTGGCCGGCGACAAGCCGGCGATCTGCATCACCGAGCCCGAGGCCGGCAGCGCGGCGACGCAGATGAGCACGCGGGCCGATCGCAAGGGTGATCGCTACGTGCTCAACGGCCGCAAGCACTGGATCACCGGCGGCGGCGTCTCGAAGCTGCACCTGATCTTCGCTCGGGTATTCGAGAACGGGGTGGCGCAGGGCATCGGCGGCTTCATCGCCGTGCGCGACCAGGCGAAGGGGCTGGTCGTCGGCCGGCGCGAGCCGGCGATGGGCCTGCGCGGCATCCCGGAGTGCGAGATCCTGTTCGAGGACCTGGAAGTCCCGCAGGAGATGATGCTGGTGCCCCCCGAGGGAATTCGCCACGGCTTCGCCGGGCTCATGAACGCCTACAACGGCCAGCGTGTCGGCGCCGCCACGGTGGCGCTCGGCATCGCCGCCGGGGCCTACGAGCTGGCGCTGCAGTATGCGCAGACGCGCAAGCAGTTCGACCGGCCGATCTGCGAGTTTCAGGGGCTGCAGTGGATGCTGGTCGACATGCACATGCAGCTTGCGGCGGCACGCCTGCTGATACACAAGGCGGCGGCGGGTGGCGGCTCCGGGTTTCCGGACATCACGGAGGCCGCGCAGGCCAAGGTGTTCGCCGCCGACACGGCGATCAAGGTTACCAACGATGCCTTGCAGATCTTCGGCGCGGCCGGCTACTCGCGCGATCTGCCGCTCGAGCGCATGGTCCGGGACGCGCGCATGTTCACCATCGGCGGCGGCACGGCGCAGATCCTGCGCACGGTCATTGCCTCGCAGCTGCTCGGACGCAAGCTGCCGCAGACGCGCGACGGCTACCGGAACGCTTAGCCTGACCCCGCGGTGGCCCGCACACTCACCCACGTAGCCGCCGCGCCCGCCGCGGCGAGCGCCAGCCCGCCCAGCGAGAGCTGCACGTGGCTCAGTTCCAGCTCGCCGCCCCCGGGCATCGCCATCACCAGGCCGCCGGCGAAGAGCAGCAACCGCGCCGCCCAGCCGACCGCGCTGCGCGCAACGGTGCCGATGCCCACGACGTATCCCTCGAGCGCCGAGCCGATGAGCACGAGGCCGGCGACCGCGGTGCCGACCACGACGAGGATCTCCCAGGGCGAGCCGCGCAGGATGAGCGCCGGGTTGAGCACGAAGAAGAACGGCACGAAGTACATGGCGGCGCCCAGGCGCACCGACTGCAGGCCGACCTCCATCGGCCGCGCTTTGGCGATACCGGCAGCGACGAACGCGGCGAGCGCCACCGGCGGCGTGATGAACGACACCATGCCCCAGTACAACATGAAAAGATGCACCGCCACCGGGTCGAAGCCGGCGGCCACCAGCGGCGGCGCGAGCACGATGGCGAGAAAAATGTAGCAGGCGGTGATGGTCATGCCCATGCCGAAGATGAAGCTCGTGATCGCGCCCATCACCAGCAGCACGTAGATGTTGTTGCCGGCGAGGTACACGAGGTCGTTGGCGAGCGTGCCGGCGAGCCCGGTGACCGAGAGCGCACCGATGATCAGGCCGACGCCCGCAAGCAGCGCCGAGAGCTCGCCCAGCGCGCCGCAGATGCCTTCGACCAGCAGGCCGAGCTTTTTCCAGTCGAGCCGGTGCCGGCGCGAGAACTGGTTGATGACAAGCAGCAGTCCCGTTGCGTAGAACGGCGCGATCGCTTCCTGCTGCAGCACCAGCAGCATCCACACCAGCAGGACGAACACGATGACGTACTGCCAGCCCTCGGCAAAGGTGCGCCGCACGGAGGGCAGTTCCGCGCGCGGCAGGCCCCTGAGCCCGTGGCGCGCCGCGTAACCGTCGATCTGTACGAACAGCGCGAGATAGAACAGCACCGAGGGCACCAGCGCCGCGAGCGCCACGGTCACATACGGCACGCCGAGGAACGACGCCATGACGAACGCGGTCGCGCCCATCACCGGCGGCATCAGAACGCCGCCGGTGGACGCGCAGGCCTCGACGCCGCCGGCGTAGGCGGGCGAAAAGCCGATGCGCTTCATCGCGGGGATCGTCACCACCCCGGTGGTGAGCACGTTCGACACCACGCTGCCCGAGACCGAGCCCATCAGGCCGCTGGCGAAGATCGCGACCTTGGCGGGCCCGCCGCGCACCGATCCGAACAGCGCGAACGCGAGGTTGTTGAAGAAATGCGCGGCGCCGGTGTACTGCAGCACGGCACCGAACATGACGAAGCCGATCACCAGCTCGCCGAAGGCACGCGTCGGGATGCCGAGCACGCTTTCCGAGCTGGCAAAGTGATAGGCCGCGGTCGTGGAGAAATCCTGCGGCAGGCCCGAGATCGGGCCGGGCATGTGCCCCGCGTACACCGGGTAGAGCGAAATCACGGCAACCATGACGAACACCGCCGTGCCGCCGGCGCGGCGCGTGGCTTCGAGGATCATCAGCCAGCCGACACAGGCGATCCAGATCGCCTCCCTGGGCGCGGCGAATTCCCAGCCCTCGCTGATGATGCGATGCGCGTTGAGGGCGAAGTATGCGAACACGGCGACATTGACGAAGAACAGCGCCGCGTCGTACCAGGGCACGCCGTCGCGGCGTGCGCGCTTGGTCGCAGGCAGCACGACGAACACGCAGCCGGCGAGCAGGGCGCACAGCCAGTAAAGGTAGGCCGTGTCGAGCAGCACCTTGCCGACAAAGAAGCCCAGATTGAGGATCTGGTTCAGGGCAAGAAAAATCGCCGTCGAGGCGACGGCGATCAGGATGCCGCGCCAGAAAGGCGGCAGTTTGCGGTAGCGCAGCTCGACGGCCGCCTCGGGCGCGGCGTCCGCGACTTCCGTGCTCACCGGCGGCGCCAGGAATCAGATATGCGCGCGACAGCGATGGCCGCCGCGCGCAGAGAAACGACCAATGTATGTAAACCGGCTACATGCCGGCTTTGGCGAGCGCAGCCGCGCGCGCCTTCTCCCACGCCGCCGCGAAAGCCTCGGCGTTGATATCGCCGGCCTTGTTCATTCCCGCCCAGGCCCTGGCGAGAACCTGCTGGCGCTTGATCAGCATGTCGTTGTGCGCCTGGTGCCCGGGTTTCCACTGGCCGGCTTCCTTCCAGTACCGGATCGCGCCGTCGTGGTAGGGAACCACCCAGTCGAAGATCTGCCGGTCCACTGCCCAGCCGCTGGCGCCCGGTGCCGAGCCCTTGTACATGTCGAAGGTCTCGACCATCGCCTTGGTCATGTTGTACACCAGGTCCGCGTTCTGATTGGCGTAGGTCATCAGGATCGGGTACGGGTACGCCGAGGACTCGGCGGGGTGATCCTTGGACAACTCGGCGCCCTCGGTGCCCATGAACGGCTTGAAGAACGGCGCGAGCGCATTGAGCCGCTTCCAGCCCGCCTTGTCCTGGTGCGAGATCACCGGGTACACGAGGCCGCGCGGCGATTTCGCGATTGCGTACGCCTTGCCGGAAACCGACGAGCTGAACGCGGCATCGACCTGGTTGTTGACGATGCCGTCCATGGCCGCGCCGAAGCCGCCGAACTCGACCCGCTGCACGTCGTTCCAGGTGAGGTTGGCGAAGGCGAGGATCGCGGTGATGTTCTGGTTGAGCGACGGCGCGCCGATGACCCAGGCAACGCGCTTGCCTTTGAGATCGGCTATGGTCTTCACGCCGCTGTCCTTGGCGGCGAGGATGGTCAGAAGCTGGTCCGAGGTATTGAGCATCAGACCCCGCACCGGCTGCGGCCCCCACTCCTTCGCGCCGAAGTCGAACAGGCCTTCCTGCGCGAGATACGCGCCGCCGACGCCGTTGGCGGAAAACTGCACCTGGCCGTTGCGCAGCGGCAGGTTGCGCGAGATGTCGTTCTTGCCGGGCAGCACGCGCAGGCTGACGTTGTATTTCTGCTTCAACGCGTTGCCGATGCCGACCGACTGGTTATAGCCGGCAGAGCCGACGTCGTAGGCGCTCCAGGCGAGCGTAGGCGGCAGCTTGACCTGCGCCTGTGCAGCGCCGGACAGCAGTGCGGCGGCAGCGAGCACCGCTGCACGATGGAATGCAGTCTTCATGGATCCCTCCTCCTCCAAGATTGGCCTTCGAATGTTAACCGATTCCCGGGCGGCGCTAGAATGCCTTCGAGTGAGCAGCCACCCGATCAGCCGCTTTCCGGTGCCCGAGCTTGGCAATCTGCCCGAGGACGTGCGCGCGCGCATCCTCGCCGTGCAGGAGAAGTCCGGCTTCGTGCCCAATGTGTTCCTCGTGCTCGCGCACCGACCCGCCGAGTTCCGCGCATTTTTCGCCTACCACGACGCGCTGATGGACAAGGAGGGTGGGCTCACCAAAGCGCAGCGCGAGATGATCGTGGTCGCGACCTCCGGGGCGAACCACTGCCAGTACTGCGTGGTCGCGCATGGCGCGATTCTGCGCATCCGCGCGAAGAACCCGCTCGTTGCCGACCAGGTGGCGGTCAACTACCGCAAGGCCGACATCCCGCCGCGCGAGAAGGCAATGCTCGATTTCGCCATGAAGGTGGCGCTCGAGTCGTATGCGCTGGACGACGCCGACCTCGAGGCGCTGCGCCGGCATGGCTTCACCGACGAGGACGCCTGGGACATCGCCGCCATCGCGTCGTTTTTCGCGCTCTCCAACCGCATGGCGAACTTCACCGCCATGCGGCCGAACGACGATTTCTATCTGCTGGGGCGGGTGCCGAAGGAGAAGTAGACGCTCATGCCGCGAGCGCGGCTGGGTCCCCGGCCGACCGCGTTTCCAGCCAGCTTACAAGCTCGCCGACCCCCTGCCCGGTCGTGGCAGCGGTGCTGAATACGGGAATTCCGGGACTGCCGGGCTTCATCCCGAGCATGCCGAGAAGCTCGCGCGCCGCGCGCGCCGCGCCCGCGAGGTCGGCCTTGTTGACGACGAAGGCGTCGGCGATCTCGAGAATGCCCGCCTTCAGCGCCTGCACGTCATCGCCCAGTCCGGGCGGACAGAGCACCAGCCGGGTGCCCGCGATCGTCGCGATCTCGACCTCGGACTGCCCGGCGCCCATGGTTTCCACCAGCACGTAGTCGAAGCCCGCGGCATCGAGCAGCACCACCACGCGGCCGGTGGCGCCGCTGACGCCGCCGTGGTGGCCGCGGGAAGCGAGCGAACGGATGTAGACGCGCTCATGCGACTGGATCTCGGCCATGCGGATCCGGTCCCCGAGCAGCGCGCCGCCGGAGTAGGGACTCGACGGATCGACCGCCACCACCGCCACGCTGCGGCCCTTGGCGAGCAGCTCGCCGGCGATTGCCGCCACCAGCGTGGACTTGCCGACGCCAGGCGCGCCGGTGACGCCGACCACGCGTGCGCGCCCGCAGTGTGCCGCCAGTTGCGCGCTGAGCGCATGACCTTCGGCGCTGCCGTTCTCGATCGCGCTGATGGCGCGCGCGATGGCGCGCCGGTCGCGCGCCAGGACGCGATCGGCGAGGCCCGGCGCCGCGGGGCCGATGCCGAACTCGGCGCCATGCTCGCCGAGCAGCGGCGGCGGCCGGTATTGCTGCTGCATTCCCGCGATGCGCAGCGGGTTGCCGACCGCGCGGATCGTCGTGCCGGCGTCTTCGATCGCGACCACCATGCCGCGCTCGCGCACGAGCACGGACGCGAGCGCCTGCTCCAGCGTCTCCACCGGCGCCGCCACCACGCCGAGCGGCGCCAGCCGCGCACTCCAGGACGCGCTCGTATCGCTCCTGAACAGCGGCTCGAGCCCGGCGAGAAGGGCTTCGCGGTGCTCGCGCCGCGCCGCCATGGTCGCGAAGCGCGCGTCCTCGATCCACTCCGGCCTGCGCACCTCGCGGCAGAAGCGTCGCCAGAACTCGTCATGCGATATGAACACCACCAGCCAGCCGTCGCTCGTCTCGAAGACCTGCGCGGGGACGATGTACGGGTGCGCCGAGCGTGCCATGCGCTGCGCGCGCTCGCCCGCGTTCAGCCAGGCCCCCGCAAGGTAGTTGAGTTGCGACAGCATCACGTCGTGCATGGAGACGTCGATCTGGCCGCCCTTGCCTTCGACGATCTTCGCCAGCAGGCCGAGCGCACCCATCATGCCGGCGGAGTTGTCGACCGCCGAGTACCCGGTCTTCGCCGGCGGGCCGCCGGGCTCGCCGGTGATCGCCATCACGCCCGTGAGCGCCTGGATGACGTAGTCGTAGGCCGGACGATCGGCGTGGCTGCCCTGCAGGCCGTAGCCGGTCAGCGCCACGCAGACGAGCTTGGGGTTCGTCGCCTTCAGCGCGTCATACGTGAGGCCGAGCTTGCCGATCGCGGCGGGGCGCAAGTTGGTGATCAAGGCGTGCGCGCGGGCGGCGAGGCCGCGCAACGCAGCCTGGCCTGCCGCGCTCGCCAGATCGAGCACCACGCTCTTCTTGCTGCGGTTCAGGCTCGCGAAGTAGGCGTTGTGCGGTCCGATGCGGTGCGGACTGACGCGGCGGGCGATGTCGCCCTCGGGTGGCTCGATCTTGATCACCTCGGCGCCGAGGTCGGCAAGCAGCATGCCGCAGTACGGGCCGGCGAGCATGTGCCCGACCTCGAGCACGACGATCCCGGCGAGCGGACCGCTCATGCCAGGGCGCGCGCCAGCTCGTCGATCATGCGCTCGAGCGGCGTGTCGTTCGTGAACACGCCTTTCACGCCCGCAGAGAGCAGCGCAGCGCGGTCCTGGGGCGGTATGGAGCCGCCGACGAACACCGGAATGTCGCCGGCGCCCGCGGCGCGCAGGCCATCGAGCACCTCGCCCGCGAGCACCTGGTGGCTGCCCGAGAGGATCGACAGGCCGACCGCGGCCACGTCCTCGTCGAGCGCCACGCGTACGATGAATTCGGGCGACTTGCGCAGCCCGGTGTAGATCACCTCGGCGCCGGCGTCGCGCAGCGCGAGCGCGATCACCTTGGCGCCGGCGTCATGCCCATCGAGTCCCGGCTTGGCGACCAGGATGCGCTTGCCCGCGAGGGGGGGCTTCGCCAAGGCACTCATAGCCGGACCGGCTCCTGGAACTCGCCCCAGCAGCGCTTGAGGCGTTCCACCATTTCGCCGACGGTCGCATAGGCGTGGCAGCATTCGACGAGGAGCGGCATCAGGTTCTCGCTGTCGGTCGCGGCGGCAGCCCCGAGGGCGTCGAGCGCCTTTGCCGCGCGTGCCGCGTCGCGGCGGCGCTTCACCCCGGCGTGCTTCTCGCGCACACGCGCGGCGATCTGCGGATCGAGCCGGAACACCTCGCCGTAGCTGTCTGCCTGCGCCGCGCGGCGGTAGCGATTCTGGCCGACGACCACGCGCTCGCCGCGGTCGGTGGCGTCCTTCTTTTCCTTGGCGCGCACGGCGATGCGGCGCTGCAGCCAGCCGTCTTCGATTGCCTTCACCACGCCGCCGTAGGCGTCGATGTCGCGCATCACCTCGCGCATGCCGCTTTCCATGCGTTCCGTGAGCCACTCGACGTAGTAGCTGCCGCCGAGCGGGTCGACGGTGGCGGCGACGCCGCTCTCGTGCTGCACGATCTGCTGCGTGCGCAGCGCGATCTCCGCGGAGAACTCGGTCGGGATCTGGAACGCCTCGTCGTACGCGCAGGTGAATATCGACTGCGCGCCGCCGAGCACCGCGGCCAGATTCTCGATCGCCACGCGCACGATGTTGTTGTAGGGCTGTGCCGCGATCAGCGAGGAGCCGCCGCACACCACGCCGAAGCGGAAATGCAGCGCCTTCTCGTCGGTGACACCGTAGCGCTCGCGCAGCAGCCGTGCCCACAGGCGCCGCCCGGCGCGGAACTTGCACGCCTCCTCGAACAGATCCATGTGCACGTAGAAGAAGAACGACAGCCGGCGCGCGAACTTCGCCACGTCGCCGCCGCGGCGGATCAGCTCGTCGACGTAGGCGAGGCCGTTGGCGAGCGTGTAGGCCATCTCCTCGACCGCCGTGCAGCCGGCGTCGCGCACGTGCGCGCCGGCGATCGATATGGCGTTGAAGCGCGGCGTGACCTCGTTCGAATAAAGCACCGAGTCGGCGATCAGCCGCAGCGATGGGCGCACCGGGAAGATCCAGGTGCCGCGCGCGACGTACTCCTTGAGGATGTCGTTCTGAATGGTGCCGGTGAGCTTCTCGCGCGGCACGCCCTGCTTGTCGGCCGCGGCGAGGTACATGGCATAGATGATCGCTGCCGTGCCGTTGATGGTGAACGACGTGGAGATCGCGCCCAGGTCGATGCCCTCGAACAGCGTCTCCATCTCCGAAAGCGAGAACAGCGATACGCCGACCTTGCCCACCTCGGGCCGCGCCATCGGGTGATCCGGGTCGTAGCCGCACTGCGTCGGCAGATCGAGCGCGACCGAAAGCCCGGTCTGTCCCTGCTCGAGCAGGAACCGGTAGCGCTGGTTGGACTCCTCGGCCGAGCCGAAGCCGGAGTACTGGCGGATGGTCCAGGGCCGCCCGCGATAACCGTCGGCGAAGATACCGCGCGTGAACGGATAGGCGCCCGGCAGCGCCGGATCCGGGGCGCCGGCCATGTCGTGCGTCACCACCACGGGCACTTCGATGCCCGACGGCGTCGCCACGCGCCCCGCAATCGCCTCCGGTTTCTGCCGTGCGCTCATCGCCGCTTCAGTCGAGGACTACTGTGCACCGCCACCCGGGGTCGCGCAAGGCGGTTGGCGCTTCCAGACCCGGGTCTGCGCCTCGAAGGCATGCGCGAGCTGCAGCACGCCGAAGTCGTCGCGGTAGCGGCCGATGATCTGCAGGCCGACCGGCAGGCCCGCCGGCGTGAAGCCCGCCGGCACCGAGATCGCCGGGTGGCTGGTGATGGTGATGTAGTAGCAGCTCTTCATCCAGTCGAGGTAGTTGCCGAGCTTCACACCGGCGATCTCGGTCGGGTACTCGGTCTCCACCGGGAAAGGCGGCAGCTGGTTCACCGGCGCGAGCAGGAACTCGTACTTCTCGAGGAACGCGCGCATGCGCTGGTAGAGCTCGGTGCGCCGCGCCTCGGCGCGCGCGATCTTCGCGCCGTCGAGGGCCAAGCCCTGCTCGATGTTCCAGATGACGGTGTCCTTGAGCTCGGCGCGGTGCGTCTTCAATAACGGCGCAAGGCGCTGCGCAAAGGAGATCGCGCGCAGCGTCTCGAACGCCTCGGTCGCGCCGCTGAAGTCGGGGCAGGCCTCCTCGACGACGCAGCCGAGCTCCTTGAACACCCTGCGCTGGCTTTCGAGCACCGCCGTGACCTCGGGCTCGACCGGCAGGCCGCCGAAGTCGCGCGTCCAGGCGACGCGGACTTTCCTGAAGGAACGCTTGAGTGATTTCGTGAAGATTGATCCCGGCTCGCTGATGGAAATCGGCGCGCGCCGATCCGCTCCGGCCATGGCGGAAAGCAGGAACGTCGCGTCCTCCACCGTGCGCGCGAGCGGGCCGATCACCGGCTGCGAGTCCCAGGCGTTCGCCGCCGGATACGACGGCACGCGCCCTGGCGTGGGGCGAAAGCCGACCACGTTGCAGTAGTTGCCGGGATTTCTCAGGCTCGCGGCGAGGTCCGAGCCGTCGGCGAAGGGCAGCATGCCGCAGGCGACCGCGGCCGCGGCGCCGCCCGAGGAGCCGCCGGCGGTCCTGGAGCGGTCGTAGGGATTGCGCGTCGCGCCGAACACCTTGTTGAAGGTGTTGCTGCCGGCGCCGAATTCGGGGGTGTTCGTCTTGCCGAGCGTAATGGCGCCGGCGGCCTTCAAGCGCTCGACGAGGAGCGCGTCCTCGTGCGGCACGTGGTCCTTGTAGACGA
Organism: Betaproteobacteria bacterium; assembly: GCA_029863065.1. Taxonomy (GTDB): domain Bacteria; phylum Pseudomonadota; class Gammaproteobacteria; order Burkholderiales; family SG8-39; genus JAABQT01. The sequence continues at coordinate 3,938 of JAOTWE010000024.1, read as the reverse complement.
GCGAGCCGAGCGTGGTGCGGATGCCCTTCGTCGCCACCAGATCCTTGTAGGCGATGGGCAGGCCGGCGAGCGGACCGGCGCGGACGTTCTTCCGGTCCACGGCCTTCGCCTCCTTCAGCGCCTGCTCGGGCAGGAAAGTGACGATGGCGTTCACTTTCGGGTTAACGCGCTCGATCTGCGCGATGAAGGCGCGCATCACCTCGGTCGCCGAGAGCTTGCGGGAGCGGATCAGGGCGGCGAGCCGCCTGGCGGGCGTGAAGCAGAGTTCCATCACATCAGCACTATATCGAACTGCTCCTGCATGTAGCCCGGCTCCACCTGCAGGGAGATCCGCTTGCCGATGAAATCCGAGAGCATCGCCACCGAGCCCGATTCCTCTTCCTGCAGCAGGTCGATCACGTTCTGCGCGCCGAGCACGCGGAACTCGCGCGCATTGAACGCGCGCGCCTCGCGCAGAATCTCGCGCAGGATTTCGTAGCTCACGGTGCGCGCGGTCTTCACCTCGCCGCGCCCGCCGCACACTGCGCAGGGCTCGCACAGCACGTGCGCGAGCGATTCGCGCGTCCTCTTTCTCGTCATCTCCACGAGGCCGAGCTGCGTGAAGCCGCTCACCGTCATCCTCGTGCGGTCGCGTGCCAGGGCTTTCTTCAGCTCCTCCAGCACCGCGGCGCGGTGCTCGTCGGTCTGCATGTCGATGAAGTCGACGATGATGATGCCGCCGAGGTTGCGCAGCCGCAGCTGGCGCGCGATGGCCTGTGCCGCCTCGAGGTTGGTCTTGAATACCGTTTCGTCGAAGTTGCGGCTGCCGACGAAGCCGCCGGTGTTGACGTCGATGGTCGTCATCGCCTCGGTCTGGTCGATGAAGAGCGTGCCGCCCGACTTTAGGTCCACGCGACGCGAGAGCGCTTTTTCGATCTCGGGCTCGACGTTGTACAGTTCAAAGAGCGGCCGCTCGCCCGCGTAGTGCTCGAGCCGCCCGCGCAGCTGCGGCGTGTAGGTTTCGGCGAATGCCGCCAGCTTCTGGAAGTTCTCGCGCGAGTCCAAGCGCACGACCTCGGTGGCGTCGGTCACCATGTCGCGCAGCACGCGCTGCGCGAGCGACAGGTCCTGGTGCACGAGCAGCGGCGGCTGGGCGCCGAGCGCGCGGCCGCGGATATCGGCCCACAGGTGGCGCAGGAACGCGATGTCGGCGGCGAGCTCGGCGTCGCTCGCGCCCTCGGCGAGGGTGCGGATGATGAAGCCGCCCTTCTCCTCGGGCGGCACCAGCGCCTTGACCTGGTCGCGCAGCGCCGCGCGCCCGCTTTCGTCCTCGATCCTCTGCGAGATGCCGATGTGCGGGTCCTGCGGCAGGTAGACGAGCAGCCGCCCGGCGAGCGACACCTGCGTCGACAGGCGCGCGCCCTTCGTGCCGATCGGATCCTTCACCACCTGCACGAGCAGCGGCTGGCCCTCGGCGAGCACCTTCTCGATCGGCTTGGCGGCTTCGCCGTTCGCTCGGCGCTCTTCCCAGATGTCGGCGACGTGCAGGAACGCGGCGCGCTCCAGGCCCACTTCGACGAACGCCGACTGCATGCCCGGCAGCACGCGCGCCACGCGCCCCATGTAGATGTTGCCGACCAGGCCGCGGCTCGCGGCGCGCTCGATCAGCAGCTCCTGCACCGCGCCGGCGTACACCACCGCGACGCGCGTCTCCTGCGGCGTGATGTTAACGAGAACTTCTTCGCTCACGCCGCCCCCCCATCTTCTGCAGAAGCTGCGCGGTCTCGTAGAGCGGCAGGCCGACGATGCCGGACTGGCTGCCGCGGATCTCGGCGACGAACAGCGCCGCGCGGCCCTGGATGGCGTAGGCGCCGGCCTTGTCGTCCGACTCGCCGGTGGCGACGTAGGCGCGGATCTCCTCGGGCGCGAGCTCGCGGAATTGCACGTCCGAGACCGAAAGCGCGGTTTCCACCTCGTCGTCGTACTGCAGTGCCACTGCGGTGAGCACTTCGTGGCGCTTGCCCGAGAGCGCGGCGAGCATCGCCGCTGCCTCGGCGCGGTCCGCCGGCTTGTTGAAGATGCGTCTCTCGAGCGCCACGGTGGTGTCGGCGGCGAGCACCGGGGCGCGCGGCAGGTTGCGCTCCTGCATGCGCTTCCAGCCGGCCGCGGCCTTGGCGCGTGCCAGGCGCATCACGAAGTCGCGCGGACTCTCGCCCGGCTGCGGCGTCTCGTCGATGTCGGGCGCGGCGCCCGGGCGGTTGCGGAACAGCAGCAGGTGGAACTTGACACCGATATGGCCGAGCAGCTCGCGGCGTCGCGGGCTGCGCGAGGCGAGGTAGATGCTGCGATCGAGCAGTTGGACCATGGCGGCGCCGCTCGGCGCAGTGTAGCAAAGCTACCCGCGGTGATACGGGTGCCCGGTCAATCGGGTCGCCGCGCGATACAGCTGCTCGGCGAGCAGCACCTGCGCGAGCGCGTGCGGCAGCGTGAGCGACGATAGGCGCAGCAGGAGCGCCGCGTCCTTTCTTGTCTTCGCGTCCAGCCCGTCGGGGCCGCCGACGACGAAGGCGGTGGGCGCCTGCTCGCCGGCCCAGCGCGCGAGCGCGGCCGCAAACTGCGCGCTGGTCAGCTCGCGCCCGCGTTCGTCGAGGGCGACGATGCGCGCGCCCGCGGGCACTTTCGCCGCGCACTGCACCGCGTAGCCGCGCGGCATGCGTGCGAGGTAATCGTCGCGCGCCTGCGCCGCCCAGCCCCGCAGCCTAGCGCCGTGCGCGACGAGCAGGAGCTTTGCCATGGCCCGCGAGCTTCACCGGCTTGCCGCCCCAGATCTCCTCGAGGTTGTAGTGGCTGCGCACCGCCGGATGCATGACGTGGACGATGATGTCGCCGAGGTCGACCAGCAGCCACTCGCCGCCGGCCTCGCCCTCGACGCCGCGCACGCGCGCGCCGAGCGCGCCGAGCCGCTCGCGCACGCTGTCGGCGAGCGCCTTCAGCTGGCGGCTGGAATCGCCGCTGGCGATGACCACGCGCTCGAAGAAGGGCGAGAGCCGCGCCACGTTGAAGACCAGGATGTCGTGGCCTTTCACGTCCTCGAGGGCGTCGACCACGGCGCGCTGCTTCTTGCGGATGTCCATCAGCGGTAAAGGCCGTGCCGGCGGATGTAGTCGAGCACGCTCGCCGGGACCATCGCCGCGACGTCTTCGCCGCGCGCCAGCCGCGCGCGGATGTCGCTGGCCGAAATGTCCATGGGCGCGAAGGGCACGTGCCGCGCCCGGCCGTCGAGCGCGCTCCAGCCCGGGCGCGCGAAGACCGCGAGGGTGGCGAGCTCGAGGATTTCCCGCCAGCGGTGCCAGGTCTCGAACTTTGCGTACTGGTCGGCGCCCAGCAGCAGCACGGGCCGGCCGCCGAGGCTCTTCAGCGTGTCCACGGTGTAGCCGGAATGCCCGGGGTCGAGCTCGCGCTCGTCGATGGCGTAGCGTGGCTCGCCGGCGAGCGCGAGCCGCAGCATCGCCAGCCGATGGGCCGCGGGCGTGTTCGCCGCAGCGCGGTATTTCGGGACGCCGGTCGGCAGCCACAGGATGCGCTCGAGTCCGAGATGCTCGAGCGCCGCGCGCGCCAGCGCCAGGTGCGCGTTGTGTACCGGATCGAACGTGCCGCCAAGAATCCCCGTGGTCGACACTACTGCCGGATTTCTCCGTGCCCGAGGACGACGAATTTCTGCGTCGTGAGGCCTTCGAGGCCCACCGGTCCGCGCGCGTGCAGCTTGTCGGTGGAGATGCCGATCTCGGCCCCGAGGCCGAACTCGTAGCCGTCGGCGAAGCGCGTCGAGGCGTTGACCAGCACCGAGCTCGAGTCCACCTCGCGCAGGAATTTCTGCGCGCGCGCCTCGTCGCCGGTGACGATGGCGTCGGTGTGCTGCGAGCCGTATTTCGCGATGTGCTCGATGGCGGCGTCGACGT
>JAOTWE010000233.1 GCA_029863065.1 Betaproteobacteria bacterium | reverse complement strand
GTTCGCCGCACTTCGCCCAGGCGCGACCCGCCGGCGGCACCTCCGCGCCGAGCTCGCTGCCGCCGGTGCCGCGCAGCTCCCAGGTTTCGGGCGGCTGCGGCACCCCGGCCGAGGAATCGGCGAGCGACAGTTCATGCGCGCCCTGCCGGGCCTCGCAGAGGTACTGCCAGAGCGGGCCGTAACCATGCACGACCTGCAGCGTGCCGGATGCGCTCGAGTGCGCCGGCGGCGAATAGGGGCAATCGACACGCCAGAAAGTGAGCAGGTGCTGCACGGTGCCCGACTGAACCGTCGGCGACATGTCCTTGCCGAAGGGCTTGAAGTCCTCGAGCTTGCCGGTCCGCAGCTGCCTGGCGATGCGCTGCAACGAGTCGTAACCCATGCCGGGGCCGAAGTAACGCTTGCCCGCACCCGGCTCCCGACCCTTGGCCCGCCGCGGAGCGAATTCGCTCGCCGGCTCGTAGCAGAAGGGGTTATCGGCGACACCGGGCTGTCGCAGCGTGAAGTCGGCGCCCAGTTGCTCGACGACGCGATCGGCGGCCTCGATCTGCTCCGGGGCCATCATGTCGGGCGCGCTCACGCGCAACATGAGCAGGCGCAGCAGTTCCTGCTCCACGGTGGTCATCGTCCGGTGGTCCGACTGCGCGTGAACCTGGAGCGTCGAGCAGCCGGCGCTCTCCGCCGCCGCATGAATGGCGTACGCGACCTGCCACAGCTTGCCCGGCACGCTCTCGTAATGAACCAGATGGATCTTGGCGAGCGTGCGGCACGCGGTGAGGGCACGCACCGCGCTTTGCGCAGTGAGCAGGGCTCCCGCCGACGCGCACAGCGCGCGGGCGAGGCGCATCTGGTAGTCGGCCAGCGATTTCCAGACGGCATCGCGCGCCGCCTGCGTGCCCGCGGTGGTGGCGAAGCATCGTGTCAGGAGCGCGGCGACGTGCGGGGCGCCCGCATCCTGGATGCGGGCCAGAGTCTCGCTGCCCGCCTGTGGCGCGGCGCCCGCGTGCCTCGTCGGTTCGAGCCAGCCGCCCAGTTGCTCAAGCGCAGTGATCGGATCGGCGTCCCGGAGATCGGGCAACACGTCCGCAGCCGGCTGCCGACCGTCTTCCGGCTCGGCCGGCAAGTCGCCGCGTTTCTTGCCCCACTCCAGCATCTCCAGCATGGGCGCCCTCCCGTGACAATTCGGTTGCGCCAACCAACGTAGCATCTTAGGCCGGCGGCGGCCTAGCCGCCGTGCAAATAGTCACCGGTGGACGCGACGAACGCCCGCGGCAACCGCCGTTTGATGCCCGCGCGAGCAGCTCGCGGCGCCGCGCGTCCTTGCCTGCGTGCAGAAGGCGTCGCAGCCAAAGCGGCAGCGGGTTGACGTAAGTCAACCCTGGCCGGCCCGTGGCCCGGATCATGGTTGCAACCACTTGGAGACCCGCGTGACCTACAAGACCATCCTCGTGCACCTCGATCACCGGCCGCGCAGCACCGAGCGGCTCGGCCTCGCCTGCAGTCTCGCCGACGAATTCGACGCACACCTCGTGGGTCTGTTCGCGCCCGGCGGGCCACGCCTGCCGTCGTATGCCGCGGCCGAGGGCGGTCCGGTGCTGCGCGACTTGCTGGAGGAACGGCGCAAGGAGGTACTGCGCGAGGTGCAGCGCCGCTTCCGCGAGGTCGCGCAGCGTAACGGCGGCGAGCGCAGCGAATGGCGCACGGCAGACTTTGATCCGGCCGCGGCCATGCGGCTTTCGGCGCGCTACGCCGACCTCGTGGTGGCGGGCCAGCCGGAGGACGAGGAAGAGGGCGAACTGCGCGGGCTCGCCGACGAGCTGGCGTTTTCGGCGGGCCGGCCGGTGCTGTTCGTGCCTTACGCGGGGCGCTTCGCAGCGCTCGGCAAGCGCGTGCTCGTCGCCTGGGACGCCGGGCGCGAGGCCGCGCGCGCCGTCACCGACGCGCTGCCGCTGCTCAAGCGCGCCGAGGCGGTGGAAGTGTGCGCCTTCGATCCCGAGCGCGGCAGGCGCGGGCACGGCGAGCTGCCCGGGGCGGACGTCGGCCTGTTCCTCGCGCGCCACGGCGTCAAGGTGACGGTGGCGCGCCAGAGCGGCGCCCGCTATGACGTCGGCTCGCAGGTCCTGTCGCGCGCCGCCGATATCGGCGCCGACCTGATCGTCATGGGCGCCTACGGTCACACGCGGGTGCGCGAGATGGTGCTCGGTGGCGTGACGCGCACCATGCTCGAGGCGATGACAGTGCCGGTGCTAATGTCGCACTGAGTTTTCGCCGGGCCGGTAGAATGGCCGGCCGTGAGATTTCTCGTCGAATCGGTCCTGCACAAAATGGGGGCGCGCTCCAGCGTGCCCTTCGCGGTGCGCTTTGCCGGGGGCGGCGAGTATCGCAACCGCGCCGAGCCACCCGTTTTCACGCTGGTTTTCAGGAGCGCCGCGGCCTACGCGCGCATCGCCGCCTTCGGCCACGTGGGACTGCTCGAGTCCTACTTCGACGGTGATCTGGATGTCGAGGGCGACCTCGCCGCGGCGATGGCCGCCGGGCTGGAAGGCGGCGTCGCCGGCGTCAATCCCCTGGTCGGCGTGCGCAACCGCTGGCACGAGCTGCGCTTCTCCAACCGCAACTGGGCGCAGGCGAAGAAAAACGCCGAGTTCCACTACGCGCTTGGCACCGAGTTCTACCGCTACTGGCTCGACGATCCGCTCATGATGTACACCTGCGCGTACTGGAAGGAAGGCACGCGCACGCTGGAAGAGGCGCAGAGGAACAAGATCGAGCACGTGGCGCGCAAGCTGCGCCTCGCTCCCGGCGAGTCGGCGGTGGACATCGGTAGCGGCTTCGGCGGGTTCATGTTCCATGCCCACGAGAAGTTCGGCGTCAACGTGGCCGGCATCAACACCACCACCTCGCAGGTCGAGATGGTGCGCGCGGAGATCGCGCGTCGCGGGCTGGAGCGCTCGCTCGAGGTGATCGACACGGATTTCCGCGACGCGCGCCGCCAGTACGACAAGGTGGTCTCGATCGGCACGCTGGAGCACGCCGGGCGCGACCAGCTGGACGAGGTGGTGCGCGCCCACGCCGCCTTTCTCAAGCCCGGAGGCCTGGGCATGCTGCACTTCATCGGCCACGTCGGGCATTTCCAGACCGAATTCTTCATCCGCCGGCACATCTTTCCGGGGGGCTGGATCCCGAGCCTCGCGCACACCCTCGCCGCCATGGAGCGCGCCGGCCTCGAGGTGCTGGACGTGGAGAACCTGCGCCGGCACTACGCGCTGACGCTCGATGCCTGGGGCGAGCGCTTCGACCGCAACTGGGAGAAGATCCGCGCGCTCGATCCGAAGAGGTTCGATGAGCGCTTCCGGCGCGTCTGGCGCGCGTACCTGTACGGCTGCGCCGAGATGTTCCGCTCGGCGAAGGGCTACACGCACCTCTTCCAGATCGTGTTTTCCAAGGGCAACGCCACGCGCCAGAGCTATCCGATGAGCCGGGAGTTCCTCTACGAGCAGCGCGCACACCGCGAAGACGCAGGCGCTCAGCGCGCAGCTTAGCCGCGGCGCCGGCCCGGTCGCGCTGGCCAAGGGCACCTCGAATCTGTTCCGCGAGCGCGCGCTCGCTGCGCGCCGGCGCCTGGACGTGGGCGCATTTCGCGATGTGCTCGAGATCAATCCGGGCGCGGGGTGGGTGGACGCCGAGGGCATGGTGTCCTACGAGGACCTGGTGCAGGGGTGCCTGGCGCAAGGCGTCATGCCCGCGGTGGTGCCGCAGTTGAAGACCATCACGCTTGGCGGCGCGGTGGCCGGCGTCGGCATCGAGTCCTCGTCGCACCGCCATGGCCTGGTGCACGACACGGTGCTGGAGATCGAGGTGCTGCTCGGCGACGGGCAGATCGTCGTCGCCACGCCGGACAACGAGCACGCGGACCTCTATTACGGCTTCCCCAATTCCTACGGCACGCTCGGCTACGCGCTGCGCGTGAAGGCGAGTGCCGTGCCGGTGCAGCCGTACGTGCATCTGCGGCACGAGCCGTTCGCCGAGCCGGAGCGGTTCTTCGAGGCGCTGGGCGAGCGCTTGCGCGCGGGCGACGCGGATTTCGTCGACGGCACCGTGTTCGCGCCCGGAAAGATGTTCCTCACGCTCGGGCGCTTCGCCGCCGAGGCCCCCGGCACGAGCGATTACACCTTCGAGAACATCTACTACCGCTCGATTGCCGAGAAGCGCGAAGACTGGCTCACGGTGCACGACTACCTGTGGCGCTGGGACACCGACTGGTTCTGGTGCTCGAAGAACCTGTTGGCGCAGAACCCGCTGGTGCGCCGCTTCGTGTACGGCAGGAAGCGCCTGGGCTCGCGCACCTACACGAAGGTGATGCGCTGGAACAGCCGCGCCGGCCTGACGAAGAAGTTCGAGCGCCTGCTCGGCCTGCACTCGGAGTCGGTGATCCAGGACGTCGACATCCCGCTCGAGCGCGCCGCCGAGTTCCTCGAGTTCTATGCGCGCGAGATCGGCCTGTGGCCGCAGTGGATCTGTCCGATCGGTCCCGCGCCGCACGCCGGTCGCTTCACGCTTTATCCGCTGGCGCCGGGCTGGTACGTCAATTTCGGCTTCTGGGACGTGAAGCGCACGCGCGACGCGCATCCACCGGGGCACTTCAACCGGCTGATCGAGAGGAAGGTCGCCGAGCTCGGCGGCATCAAGTCGCTGTATTCGGAAAGCTTCTTTCCCGAGGAAGAGTTCCGGCGCACCTACGGCGGCGAGGCGTATGCCGGGCTGAAGCGCAAGTACGACCCAGCCGCGGCGTTTCCCACGCTC
>JAOTWE010000023.1 GCA_029863065.1 Betaproteobacteria bacterium | reverse complement strand
GGCCTGTTGGCGAGCATTCGAGTGCTCTGGCCCTGATGAAAGCCGCACGCCCGGTCCTCTCTCGTTAGTCGGCATGGAGATGCGCCGTCCAGTTTGACCAGGTTCTCCGGGCGTCGGTCTGACCGTTTCGTCATCGTCGATGTGCAGTCGTGCGGTGGGTTCAGTTCTGGCGTAGCGTTTGGTTGCGGGCGAGCAGCGCCCAGGCGATGCGCGCGTTCTTGTTGGCGATCGCGACCAGCGTGCGGTAGTAGCCGCGGCGCGCCTGCAGCTCGATCGCCCAGCGCGAGAGCCGATCGGGGTGCGAGGCCGCCGTCTGCAGCACCGAGCGCGCGCCCTGCACGAGCAGGTTTCTGAGGTAGGCATCCCCGCGCTTGCTGATGTGCCCCAGGCGCGTTCTTCCGCCGGTGGAGTACTGCCCGGGCACCAGCCCGATCCAGGCGGCGAACTGCCGGCCGTTCTTGAACTCCCGGGCATTGCCCACGGTGGCGACGATCGCCAGCGCCGTGGTGGGCCCGATGCCGCGGATCTGCATCAAGCGCCTGGCCGGCTCCGAGAGCCGCGCCTGGGCCTGGATCTGCTGGTCGTAGGCCTCAATGCGCTCATCGAGCCCCCGCAGCTGCTCGAGCAGGTCGTCGATCGCCCCTCGGGCGAGCTCGGGCAACGCCTCGGCCGCCTGCGCCGCCTGGCGGCGCACCGTCACCGAGCGCAGTGGCAACACCACGCCAAACTCCGTCATCAGCCCCCGCAGCCGGTTGATGATCGCCGTCCTCTCCACCACAAACCCCTGCCGCACCCGGTGCAGCGCGAGCAGCGCTTGCTGCTCCACCGACTTCACCGGCACAAACCGCATGCTCGGGCGTGTCACCGCCTCGCAGATCGCTTCGGCATCGTTGCCGTCGTTCTTGTCGCTCTTTCGGTACGGCGCCACAAACTTGGGCGCCATCAGCTTCACCGTGTGCCCGTGTGCCTGGAACCGGCGGCCCCACTCATGCGCCCCGGAGCACGCTTCCATCCCGATCAGGCACGGCGCGAGCCCTGCCACCGTCTGCACCAGCCGATCGCGCCGCACCGTCCGGCGCAGCACCATCCTGCCTTTGCCATCCACACCGTGCAGAGAAAACACGCTCTTTGCCAGGTCAATGCCCACAGTAGTAATCTGTTCCATGACTTCCCCTCCGGCTATTTAGATTGAATACAGACACTTCAATCTTGGCACTCCGATGCCGTCGCCGGCCAGGGGAAGTCCCTTTCATTCGTTAGAGCTCTAAGGGGGATGTCATGGTTCAACAGCGGTCGGTCTTTGTCGAAACCTTGAAGGCAATCGCTGACGCATTCAATGCCCATGATCTGGATGCCATCATGGAGTTTTTTGCCGACGACTACTCGTTTGACATGCCGCGTGGTCGGGAGTCCTGGGGCCAGCGCTTTACGGGCAAAGCCGCCGTGCGCGAGGGATTAGCCACACGCTTCAAAGGCCTCCCCGACGTGCACTACGGCGATGATCGACACTGGGTCAGTGGCGATATGGGCGTGTCCGAGTGGCTGCTGACCGGCACGGCGCCTGACGGACGCCGAGTGCGGGTCCGTGGATGCGACCTCTGGGAGTTTCGAGACGGGAAGGTGGTTAGAAAGGACTCCTACTGGAAGATCGTTGAGGGGTCGGTCTGAACGCCGCCGCTCTAACTATGGGGTGGAGCCGACGCGGTATCGCGCGCGGCTCACTCTGACGTTTGGTGGCAACGAAAATACCGATGGATCAGTCAGCACAATTTTGGGACAAGATTGCAGAACGCTATTCGAAACGGCCCATCGCTGATGAAGCCGCGTACCAAGAAAAGCTAAAGGTCACACGCAAATACCTTCGTCCAGACATGCAGGTATTAGAGTTTGGCTGCGGAACGGGATCGACAGCCATCATTCATGCGCCTTGCGTGAAACATATTCATGCGATTGATATTTCATCAAGAATGATTGAAATCGCCCAAGGCAAAGCTGACGCACAAAATATCAAAAATATCAATTTTGGACGCTCGTCCATCGATGACTTTAGTGTGCCTGATCAATCCCTGGATGCAGTTCTTGGGCTTAGCATTCTGCACTTACTCGGCAACTGGGAAGAGGCCATAGCCAGGGTTCATAAAATGCTCAAGCCGGGCGGCGTTTTCATATCCAGCACGGCGTGCATAGGCGATTCGATGAAGTTTTTCAAGGTTGTCGCGCCGATAGGGAAGTTCTTAGGTTTGATGCCGTTGGTCAAGGTCTTTACGACAAGAGAATTGGAAAACAGTTTGACTGATGCCGGTTTTAAGATTGACTACCAATGGCGACCGGGTAAAAACAAAGCAGTGTTTATTGTGGCGAAGAAGGCTGAGTAGGAGCGATTACCTCGATATGCGGGTATTGCGTTTACTTGGCAAATGCCACCTAACCAGGCGATCAACTCGCTCGCTTGACCGCTCCCTTCCTTCGCTGCCGCTCCGGTCAGTCGCCGTCAAGCGCCAGTTATCGCGACGTTAGCCGGCAGTTTTCTTACCGAAATGCTGTATCGCATCGGCGCGGGTTTAGTGTTGTTGGCCCACTTTCTTTTCGTGGCGTTTGCTGTCTTGGGCGGGGCGTTGGCGTATTACAGTCCCACGTGGCCATGGGTACATGTTCCGGTGGTGCTGTGGTCCGCGGTTGTAAACTTCATGAGCTGGACCTGCCCGCTGACGCCAATGGAAAACGCCTTGCGCAATCGCGCCGGCCGGTTGGGATACTCGGGGGGCTTTGTGGAGCACTACATCGGACCCTTGGTCTACCCGCGCGGGATGCCGCGTCAGTTGGAGCTCGTGGCAGGCGTTTCGATTTTGGCGTGGAATGCATTGGTATACGCGGTCGTCGTCCTATGGGCCGCACGATGACAGACGTCACAGGCATCGACCATGTCTACGTTGCCGTGTCCGATCTCGATCGGTCGGAAGCCTTCGACCGCGTCATGCTGCAAGCGCTGGGCTTCCGGAAGAATACGTTCGCCATCGGCGGTGACCCGCATGTTCAATACTTCAACCGCCACTTCGGCTACGTGCTGCGTCCCGCACGCGGGAACGGCAAGCACAATCCCTACGCTCCCGGGTTGCACCACTTGTGTCTTCGAGTCGAGTCAGTAGCCGACGTTGTCGCCGTTGCCAAAGCGCTCCGCGGCGCGGGCATCGAAGCTTCCGAGGCCAGGCTCTACGCCGAGTACGCGCCCGACTACTGGGCAACGTTCTTTAACGACCCCGATGGTGTGCGGCTCGAAGTCACCAACTATCGCCAGGAGCGCCGTGACCGCCATGACCAGTGGCATCAACTTCGTGGCTAAGCAAGCGCGGGCGGCCGGCGATGGCGTCAAGTTCTTCGACACGCAGTTTCAGCGGCAGGCGCGAGATCGCGACTTCCGGCTCAATCCCTTTGAGCTGGCTGCCCTGCCCCACTTGCACGGCCGCGTGCTGGACTACGGCTGCGGCTTGGGCAACCTCGCCTTCGCCGCCGCCCAGCGCGGCTGTTCCGTTATCGCGCTCGACGCCAGCCCGGCAGCAATCGCGCATATCCGGCAACGCGCTGCTGCCGAGGCGCTGCCCGTGCAGGCGGCATTGGCAGATCTCCGGGACTACCAACTCGAGGAAGACTTTGATGCGGTGGTTTCGATTGGCTTACTGATGTTCTTCGACTGCCCAACCGCGTTCAAGGCGCTGGAGCATCTCCAGGCCCACGTGCGCGAAGGCGGCATCGCCGTTGTCAACGTCCTGATAGCCGGTACCACCTACCTCGACATGTTCGGCGCCGATAGCTATTGCCTGTTCTCCCGCACGGAGCTCGAGTCCCGCTTCTCCGGGTGGAACATCCTTAGCTCCGAGTTCAGCGACTTCGAGGCCCCGGGAGGACGCAACAAGGCGTTTGCCACCGTCATCGCGCAAAAACCGCGCACCCCTGATGAGGTTCGGGCATGACCCCCCAGTCGAGCGGCCGTCCGCCTTGGGGCGTCAATCTCGCCTTCCTGATTTACGTGTGGCGGCTGCACCCGAATGGGACGCTCAGGGCCTGACTCCACGACACGGCGCCCCAGAACTACCCTGGAACTGGCGCTATAGTGGCTCGCTCGCGCTGGGAACCCGGAATCAACGCAGGAGACTGTTTTGCCCACGACCACCCTGTTTATCGGCTCGTCTGCGGCGGCGAAGTCGCAGGCAAGAGCGATCGTCGCGAAGTTCCAGGGCCCGACGCTGAAATTCATTCCCTGGTGGGACGCCTTCACCGCCGGCCGGACTCTGCTCGAGGACCTCGACCACATCCGGGGCAAGGTTGACGGCGCCGTGCTTCTTTTCTCGCCGGAAGCCCGCTCGACCGTAAGGAGGAAGACCGTGCAGGTGCCAAACCTCAACGTCCTGTTCGAATTCGGCTACTTCTACGGCCACTTCGGCAAGCGCAAGACCGCGATGCTGAAGTACGGCGACTTCTACCTGCCCTCCGATTTCGGCGGCTACATCCACATCCACGGCAGCACCTTCTTCAAGCGCGGCGCGGCCGTCAAGGTCGGCAAGCGCACCGAAAGCGAATTCGGCCGCTGGCTCGCCGCATTGTGAGTTCCGGTCCCATGTCCCGCGTTGTCCGCGACTCCCTGCTTTCCCTGCGCGAGCTGCTGCTGACCGCCCTGCCGTTCGTCGCCCTGACGCTGGCGCTGCTCGTCGTCGCTTACCTCGTGCTCGATCCGGCACCGCCGAAACGCACGGTGCTCGCCACCGGCCCCGAGCAAAGCGCCGCCGCCGAGTTCGGCAAGCGCTACGCGAGCGAGCTGCAGCGCCACGGCATCGAGGTGGTGCTGCGCACCACGCGCGGCTCGCTCGAAAACCTGCAGCTGCTGCGCGACAGGACGCGGCAGGTGGAATTCGCCTTCGTCCAGGGCGGCGCAAGCGAGGCCGTGCGCGCGGCCGACGAAGACCGCGCCGGCGCGCCGCTCGTCTCCCTGGGCAGCCTCTTCTACGAGCCGGTGTGGCTGTTCTACCGCGAAGCGGCGGCGAAGAAACTGCCGCGGGCCGCGCTCGCCGAGCTGGCGCAGCTGCGCGGCTGGCGGGTCAACGTCGGCACCAAGGGCAGCGGCATGCCGGGCCTGATGGGCAAGCTGCTCGCCGTTAACGGCGTCGAGCCGGACGAGCTGAAGCGCAACTTCCTTGACGTCACGCCCGCGGTCGTTGCGCTCCTCGGCAACGAGCTGGACGCGCTCGCGTTTGCCTCGGCGCCCGAATCGCCGATGGCACAGATGCTCCTGCAGACTCCCGGCGTGAAGCTGCTCGAGTTCGGGCAGGCGCAAGCCTACTCGCGCCGCCTGCCGTTTCTCAGCGCGGTGACGCTGCCGCGCGGCGTCGCCGACCTGGCGCGCGATGTACCCACGCACGACGTGCCGCTGATCGCGCCCACCACCTCGCTCCTGGCGCGCGAGGGCATGCACCCGGCCCTGGTGCAGCTGTTTGCACAGGCGGCCGGCAAGATTCACGGCGAGGCGGGATGGATCTCGGGCGCCGGACGCTTCCCGACGCCGCAAAGCACCGAGTTCCCGCTCGCGCGCGAGGCCGATCGCTATTACCGCAGCGGGCCGCCACTGCTGCAGCGCTACCTGCCCTTCTGGCTGGCCAACCTCGTCGACCGCATGTGGGTGGTGCTGTTCTCGATCATCGCGGTGCTGATCCCGCTGTCGCGCATCGTGCCGCCGCTGTACCGCTTTCGCGTGCGCTCGCGCGTGTTCCGCTGGTACCGGCATCTGCGCCAGATCGAGGAGCGCATCGACAGCGATGGCGCGGACGCCGCCGCCCTGCTCGCCGAGCTGGACCGGCTCGAGGCTAAAACCGGAGAAATCACGGTGCCGCTGTCTTACACCGACGAGCTCTACGCCCTGCGCGGCAACATCGCCATGGTGCGCGCTCGGCTCCTGCAGGCGCGCGCATCGTCGGCAGCTGCCTGAACCGGTTCGCATCCATGCGCACGCGCCTGGCTGGCGGACCGCGGGTTCCTGGTCGATACTCGCGGCTGCGGTTGCGCGACGCCGCGACGCATCAGCCGACATCATCGCCGCAGGAGGAGCCATGGAAGCATTGAAGGACGCAAGCCGCTTCTATGAGGTCGAGCGCCGCCAGTTCCACGCGGAGCGGCCGGGGTTTCGCATCAACGAACTGCAGATCTCGCCGACGCAGAAGGTGCCCTGGCACTATCACACCCACGTCCAGGACGCGTTCTACGTGATCGAGGGATCGATCCGCATCTTCCTGCAGAATCCGAAGGAAGAGGTGACGCTGAAGCCCGGCGATACCTACTCGGTTCCGCCGCGCCGGCCGCACCTGGTCACCAACGGCGGCGACACGTCGGCGACCTTCCTCGTCCTTCAAGGCATCGGCGAATACGATTTCGTGCCGCTGGTGCCGAAGCGTGACGCCTAGCGACTTCGACTAGCGCCCGATGTCGGCCCTGCGCAATATCCGCATGCTCGCGCGCTACACGGCCTGGGCAAACGACCTGCTGTTCGACGCGCTGCTGCAATTGCCCGACGGCGAAGCGACCACGAAGCGCGCCACCCTCTTCGGCAACATGGTGCACACGCTCAATCACGCCTTCGTGGTGGATCGCATCTGGCAGGCGCATCTGCAGCATCGCGACCATGGCTTCAAGGCGCGCAATACCGAGACGCATCCGCCGCTCGCGGAGCTGCGGCGCGACCAGGGCATGCTGGACGAGTGGTACATCGGCTACGCCGACCGGCTCAGCGAGCGAACGCACGACGAAGTGGTCGAGTTCGAGTTCGTCGATGGCGGCGCCGGCGCGATGACGCGCGGCGACATCCTGCTCCATGTCGTCAACCACAAGACCTACCACCGCGGGGTCGTGGCGGACTTGATGTACCAGGTACCGGCCCGTCCGCCGACCATGGACCTGCCGGTGTTCCTGCGCGACGCGGCGCCGGCAATGCTCTCCCGCAAAGTCCGATGACTGGCAAGACCGCCCTCGTCGCCGGCGCCACGGGTGCGACCGCCAAGCGGCTCATTGAAGTGCTGCTGGCGCAAGACTGGCAGGTCATCGGGGTCTCGCGCCATGCGACCGAAACCTCGAACGTCTCCCGACTGTCCTACATCCGTGCCGATCTGCTCGATCCCGCGAGCTGCGCCCCTGCGTTGAAGAAAGCAAACGGCATCACCCATCTGTTCTACACCGCCCGCGCCGCCTTTGGCGAGGGCGGCGTCGAAAGCGTCGAGCTTAATGTCGCCATGCTGCGCAACGTCCTGAACGCCGTCGACGCGGCCGCGCCGCGCCTCGAGCACGTCCACCTGGTCGAGGGCCAGAAGTGGTACGACGTGCGCGTCAGGCCGGCGCGCACGCCCACGCGCGAGGACGATCCGCGGCCGCCGCAGGCCAATTTCTACTACGACCAGGAAGATCTGCTGCGCGAGCGGCAGGCGAAAAGAGACTGGACCTGGTCGGCCTCGCGCCCGCACATGGTCTACGACTTCGCGCCGGAACGCCCGCGCAACGTCGTGCCGACCATCGGCGCCTGGGCGGCGATGTGCGCGGAGCTCGGCATGCCGCTCGACTTTCCCGGCTCGCCCGGATGCTTTTCGGCGCTGATGGAATTCACCGACGCCACGCAGCTCGCGCGCGCCATGGTCTGGATGGCGACGAGCGAAACGGCGAGAAACCAGGCCTACAACGTCACCGACAGCTGCCAGTTCCGCTGGCAGTGGCTGTGGCCGAGAATTGCCGCGCATTTCTCGCTGCAACCCGGGCAGGTACGCCCGCTCAAATTGACGGAATGGATGCAGGACAAGGAGCCGGCCTGGGAGCGGATCGTGAAACGGCACGGCCTTGCGCAAACAGCGCTGAAGGACGTCGCCTCGTGGGCGTTCGCCGACTTTCTCTGGGGACTGGACAGCGACCTGCCCACCGATACGACCAAGATCCGCCTGCACGGATTCCACGGTGTGGTCGACACCACGGACCAGTTCCTCGTCCACCTGCGGCGTTACCGCGAGGCGCGCCTGCTGCCGTGAGCATCGCGCACCGATGACGATCCGCGTCGTCCGTCTGGGCACCGCAAGAGCCGCAAATGAAGGGCTGCGCATCGGCACGGTGCGCCGGCCACCGCGCGGCGTGCCGAAGTCGAAATCCGCTTCGGGAAACTGGTACGACGTGTGGCTGCCGAACCTCTCGCCGACGCCCGCAACGGTCAAGCTCGGACTGACCGCCGGCACCGCCCGTCAATGGCAGGCCTTCGCGAAGCGCTATCGTGCCGAGATGGCGCGCCCGGATAACAGCCGGGTCCTCGATCTGCTGGCCGCCCTGTCGCACGCGGCGGATCTTTCAGTGGGCTGCTATTGCGAGGAGGAGTCGCGCTGCCACCGGTCGATCCTGCGCGCGCTGCTGGTCGAGCGCGGCGCGAAGGTAATGAATCCGAAGACCGGATGATGAGCACGGCGGCTTCCGATCTGGTGTCCTGCCCGGGCGAACCCGGCAAGGTGGCGCCGGTGGTCGACCGCAACCGCTGCGAAGCGAAAGGCGACTGCGTGCGCGTCTGTCCCTACAACGTTTTCGAAATCCGTACGCTCGCGCCCGACGATCGCCAGCGCCTGTCCTGGCGCGGCAAGCTCAAGGCCTGGGTGCACGGCAACCGGCAATCGTTCGTCGCGCGGCCCGATGCCTGCCATGCCCGCAAACTGTGCATCGACGCCTGCCCGGAGCAGGCGCTCAGCCTCGCACCGAATCTGCGACACTAGCGGCATGGCCGCCTGGTTCCTGCCCGCACTCAAAGCCGTCCTGCCGCACGTCGGCACCATCATCACCGTTGCTGCGCCGGTGTTCACGCGCAAGAGCGCCGAGGCGGCGAACCAGGCGCAGCTCGTTCAGCAGCAGATCGGCGAGCTGCAAGCGGCCGCGTCGCAGAATGCCGACAACATCAAGGCGCTCGCCGAGCAGCTGCAGGGCACGGTCGCGGCCCTGCACCAGGCGGCGGCGATCGCCGAAGCGCGGCTGCGCCGTGCCTTCCTGCTGTGCGCCGTGGCCATCGGCCTGTCCACAGTCACCACGGGAGTCGCGCTCTTCCTGATCTTCCGCGGCTAGCCGCGCGCGCCACGCTGTAAGCTCGGCGCCCGCTTCCCCGACCAAGCACGACAAGGAACGCCATGGACGCCTACTACAAGCCGGAGCATCTTGCCCATTTCGCCAACGTTTCCGAAGCGAGCCCGGAGCTGGGCAGGAAGTTCTTCGACTACTACGGCGCCGTGTTCGCCGACGGCGCCCTCAGCGCGCGCGAGAAAAGCCTCATCGCGCTCGCCGTCGCGCACACCGTGCAATGCCCCTACTGCATTGATGCCTATACGCAGGACTGCCAGCAGAAAGGCGCCGACCTCGAGCAGATGACCGAGGCCGTGCACGTCGCCGTGGCGATCCGCGGCGGCTCCTCGCTGGTGCACGGCATGCAGATGCGCGAGCAGGCGAAGAAGATGGGGATGTAGGGGTGCGCCCCGCCACCATCCCCCTCAGGCTGGAGGACGTCGCGGTCGAGCTGGCCGAAGACCGCGCCTCGCCGCGGGCCGCGCAGAGCCTGCATCGCCGCCACGCCCCGCTCGACTTCCCCGCGCGGCAGTTGCAGCTCCTCGAGCGCATCCCCTTGCGTGCCGAGTTCCGCGCGCTCGCGCCGGATCTCGCCCCCGCGCAACTCGAGATCTTCCAGGTCAACCTGGGGAAGCTCTGCAACATGACCTGCCGCCACTGCCACGTCGACGCCGGGCCCGACCGCACCGACGCCATGATGGCCGACGCCACCGTCGACGAAGTGATCGCCGCGCTGCGCGCCTCGAGCGCGCACACGGTTGATCTCACCGGCGGCGCGCCCGAGCTGCACCCGCGCTTTCGCGACGTGGTGCAGGCGGCGTTCGACGCCGGCAAGCACGTCATGGACCGCTGCAACCTCACGGTGCTGCTGCTGCCGAGAAGCGCGGGCCTGGTCGACTGGCTCGCCGATCGCAACGTCGAGATCGTCGCCTCGCTCCCCCACTACCGCCGCCCCAACACCGACGCGCAGCGCGGCGACGGCGTCTTCGAGCGCTCGATCCGGGCGCTACGCATCCTGAACGCCGCCGGCTACGGCAAGGGCAACCCGCAGCGGCGCCTGACGCTGGTGTCGAACCCGGCGGGCGCCTTTCTCGGCGCGTCGCAGGCGAGCGTCGAGCGCGAATGGCGCGCAGGCCTGCAGAAGAATTTCGGCCTCACGTTCGACCGCCTGTTCGCGCTGAACAACATGCCGATCGCGCGCTTCCTGGAATGGCTGCAGGACTCGGGCAATCTCGAGGCCTACATGGAGCGGCTGGTGACCGCCTTCAACCCGGGGGCGATCGCCGGCCTCATGTGCCGCAATACCCTGTCGGTGGGCTGGGACGGGCGGCTTTACGACTGCGACTTCAACCAGATGCTCGAGCTGGAGATCGACCGGGCCGCGGGACCGCACATCCGCGACTTCGACGAGCAGGCCTGGGGCCAGCGCTCGATCGTGACCGCGCGCCACTGTTTCGGCTGCACCGCCGGCGCCGGCAGCTCCTGCGGAGGGCAAACGGCCTGACGCAGGGTGGGCCAACGGCCCACCCTACGGCATCCGCCAGACGATCTTTCCGCCCGCTTCCTTCCCCATGCCGTCGAGGTATGCCTCGTGCGCGCGCAGCTCGTCGTCCGAGGCGCGCAGCACGGCGAGTTTCGAGGCGTCGATCCTTGCCGTCACCGCAGCCTGCTCGGCGGCGGTCTCCAGGTCCATCGCCAGGCTGTCCTGGCCGCGCGTCATCGCCAGGTAGACCTCGGCCAGCAGCCGCGCATCGAGCAGCGCGCCGTGCAGCGTGCGGTGCGCGTTGTCCACCGCGTAGCGCTCGCACAGCGCATCGAGCGAGTTACGCCGGCCGGGATGCAGCTCGCGCGCCAGCGGCAGCGTGTCGATGATGCCGGCGACGTGCTCTTTCAGGCGCCCGAGCCCCGCGCGCTCCAGCTCCAGGTCGAGGAACTCGACGTCGAAATCGGCGTTGTGGATCACGAGCTCGGCGCCGCGGGTGTACTCGAGGAACGCTTTCGCGATCTCGGCGAACTTCGGCTTGTCGGCGAGAAACTCGTCGGTGAGCCCGTGCACGCGCAGCGCGCCCTCCTCGCTCTTTCT
Source organism: Betaproteobacteria bacterium (assembly GCA_029863065.1). Lineage (GTDB taxonomy): Bacteria > Pseudomonadota > Gammaproteobacteria > Burkholderiales > SG8-39 > JAABQT01. The sequence continues at coordinate 9,008 of JAOTWE010000023.1, read as the reverse complement.
CTCCGGATTGACGTAGCAGTGGAAATGGTTGTCGCTCACGCGCCGGCTCAGGAGCTCGATGCAGCCGATCTCGATCACGCGGTCGCCCAGGCTCGCCGAAAGGCCGGTGGTCTCGGTGTCGAGCACGACCTGTCTAGCGGCCATGGTCAATGCCTTTGTTGGCGAGAGCGTCGGCGCGCTCGTTCTCCGGATGCCCGGAATGGCCGCGCACCCAGTGCCATTCGACCTCGTGCCCGCCTGCCAGCTCGTCGAGCCGCATCCACAGGTCGACGTTCTTAACGGGTTTGCGGTCCGCGGTGCGCCAGCCGCGGCGCTTCCAGTCGTGGATCCATTCGGTGATGCCCTTCTGCACGTACTGCGAGTCCGTGTACAGGCGCACGCGCGCGCGCCCGTCGAGCGATTCCAGCGCGCGGATCACCGCCGTCAGCTCCATGCGGTTGTTGGTGGTGGCGGGCTCGCCGCCGTGCAGTTCGCGCTCGCGCCCGGCCACGCGCAGCAGCACGCCCCAGCCGCCCGGTCCGGGGTTGCCCTTGCAGGCGCCGTCGGCGTACACCTCGACCGTCGCGTCAGTCATTGCGGCGCTGCGTGACGTGGCCGGGGTGCCCGTTCTTCTGCGGCATCGCCGCCAGCGCGCGGCGCCGCGCCCGCTCCTTGCGCCAGGCCGGCGTGATGAGGCGCATGCCGTGCACGCGCTTCACCGCGCGCACCACGTACACGCCGCCGAGGATCGGCCACCAGCGCGCGCCCGCCTGCTCCATGAAGGCGAAGCGCTCGCGCCAGGCGGGTTGCGCGAGCGGCGGCGCGTAGCAGCCGAAGCGCCCGCCGTTCAACTCGAACGACAGCAGCTGCAGCCAGTCCTTGAGCCGCAACAGTCCGATGAATCGCGCGTCCCAAGGCGAGCCGGCGTTTCGCGCGGAGAACCAGCGGCGCAGGCCCCAGAGCGAAGCGTTGTTGAAGCCGGAGATCACGACCTGGCCCTCGGGGCGCAGCACGCGTTCGGCCTCGCGCAGCACGCTGTGCGCGTCGAGGTGCGATTCGAGCGCGTGCGGCAACACCACCAGGTCGAGGCTCTGCGAGGCGAGCGGCAGCTGCAGCGGATCGGCGGCGAGCGCCGCGCCCACCTCCAGCGCCACGGTAAAACGGAACGGGATGCGGTTCTGGCGCAGGCAGGAAATTTCCGGCAGGCCGACCTGCACGGCGCGGAAGCCGAATACGTCCTCGACGGCGTTATCGAACTGCTGCATTTCCCAGTCGAGCACGTAGCGCCCGAGCGGCGTCTCGCACCACCCGGAAAAGGACGCACGCTCGCCGTTATACTTGGCCGCCGCATCCGAAATGAAAGACTCGCGATCCATGATCGATATCGTTCCGCTACCGGCCCTGAAGGACAACTACATCTGGACGCTGCGCACGGCCACGCACGCGGCGGTGGTCGACCCGGGTGAGGCGCGGCCGGTGCTCGAGTACCTGGCGCGCGAACGGCTCGAGCTTTGCGCCATCCTCGCCACCCACCACCATCCCGACCACGTCGGCGGCATTCCGCAGCTGCTCGCCGCGAAGCGCGTTCCGGTGTACGGCCCGAAGGACGAGCCGATCGCCACGCTCACGCAGCCGGTCGGCGAAGGCGACACCGTGCCCATCCCGGAGCTCGGCGTCACGCTCTCGGTGCTGGATATTCCCGGGCATACGCGAGCGCATATCGCCTATTATGGCGTGGAATCATTGTTTTGCGGCGACACGCTGTTCGCCTGCGGCTGCGGGCGGCTGTTCGAGGGCACGCCCGAGCAGATGATGGCCTCGCTCACCAAACTCGCCGCGCTGCCCGATGCGACCAAGGTCTATTGCGGCCACGAATACACGCTCGCCAACATCGGCTTCGCCCAGCAGGTCGAGCCGCAGAACGCGGCGCTCGCGGCGCGCCTCGCGCGCGACCGGGCATTGCGCGCGGCGGGCAAGCCGACGCTGCCTTCGACCCTCGGCGAGGAGCGCGCTACGAACCCGTTCCTGCGCTGGCGCGAGCCGGCGGTGATCGCCTCGGCCAACAAGTACCTCGGCGCGCGGGTCTCGGACCCGGTTCGGGTGTTCGCCGCCATCCGGGAGTGGAAGAATCGGGCCTGAGCGAGTAGGATCGCCCTGCGTGCAAGGACTTAGGGGACCTTCCGGAAGTATTTTCGTAGCAGCGGCGGCGCTGCTGCTGCAGGCGTGCGCGACCACTCCTCCCGTGGCGCCCGAGTTGCCCGAGGTCAGCTTGGCGATGCCCGCGGCCGTGCCGCCGGCGGATCCCGCGCCGCCGCCTGCCGCGCCCGAGGCGCAAGTCGCGCCGCCGCACCTGCCGCGCGTGCGCCTGCTGGACGCCACGCGCCTGCCGCCGTTCGAAGGCGAAAAACGCGAGCTGGCGGAGCCGCAGCTGGTCGCCAAGCTCGATCGCACGCAGCCCACCGACGACCTGTGGCAGCGGCTGCGCCGCGGCTTCGCCATGGCCGACATCCGCTCGCCGCGGGTGGACGAGCGCACTTCGTGGTACGTCGCCAACCAGGATTACATGCAGCGCATGTTCGAGCGCACGCGGCGCTACCTGTTCCACATCGTCGCCGAGCTGGAAAAGCGCCACATGCCCACCGAGCTCGCGCTGCTGCCGATGGTGGAGAGCGCCTTCAACCCCATGGCCTATTCACGCTCGCACGCCTCGGGGCTGTGGCAGTTCATTCCCGGCACCGGCAAGCGCTACGAGCTGACGCAGAACTGGTGGTACGACGGTCGGCGCGACGTCGTCGACTCGACCAACGCGGCGCTCGACTACCTGCAGGACCTGTACGAAATGCACGGTGATTGGCACCTCGCGCTCGCCTCCTACAACTGGGGCGAGAACAACGTCGCCCGCGCCGTCGCCAAGAACAGAAAGCGCGGCAAGCCGATCGACTACCTCAGCCTGCCGATGCCGCGCGAGACGCGCGGCTACGTGCCCAAGCTGCAGGCGCTGAAGAACCTGATCGCCAACCCCGCCGCGTACGGCATCGCGCTGGCGCCCATTCCCAACGAACCCTACTTCGCCACCGTCACCAGGACGCTCGACATCGACGTCCTGCTGGCCGCCACGCTCGCCGAGATGCCGGTCGAGGAATTCATCGCCCTCAACCCCGGCTTCAGCCGGCCGGTGATCCGCTCGGCCGTGGCCTCGCACATCGTGCTGCCCGCGGACAAGGTGGAGACCTTCCATGCCAACCTGGAGCGGCTCGACGACGACGCGCTCGTGTCCTGGAAGACCTACAAGCCGCGCCGCGGCGACACGCTGGAAGGCATTGCCCGCGCCCACGGCCTCACCGTCAGCCAGCTGCGCGAGGTGAACGGCATTTCGCCGCGCACGCGCCGCGTGCCGAAACTGCTGGTGGTGCCGATCGAGGACGGTGCCGAGACCTTCTCGCGGCTGCCGATCATGTACGCGCCGCCGGTGCCGAGCGGCGGCCGCACGCACGTCGTGCGCCGCGGCGAGACCGCCTGGGGCATCGCGCGCCGCTACGGCGTCACGGTGAAGGACTTGAAGCGCTGGAACCGGATCGGCGCGCACCTGATGGCCGGCCAGCGCCTGGTCATCTTCTAGTCCACCTTCGGCACCGCCGCCAGCAGCGTGCGCGTATAGGGATGGCGCGGCGCGCGCAGCACCTCGCCCGCCGGCCCCTGCTCGACGATGCGCCCCTCGTTCATCACCGCCACCTCGTGCGCGAGGTACTCGACCACTGCCAGGTTGTGCGTGATGAAGAGGTAAGCCAGCCCGAGCCGCTCCTGCAGCGACTTCAGCAGGTTCAGGATCTGCGCCTGCACCGAGACGTCGAGCGCGCTCGTCGGTTCGTCGCAAACGATGAGCTTCGGCTCCACCGCCAGGGCGCGGGCGATGGCGATCCGCTGGCGCTGGCCGCCCGAGAACTCGTGCGGGTAGCGGCTGGTCGCCGATGCCGGCAGCCCCACCTGGTCGAGCAGCACGCCGATGCGGCGCGCGCGCTCGGCATCGTCGCGTCCGACCCCGAGGCTGCGCATGCCCTCGGCGAGAATGTCGGCGACGCGCATGCGCGGGTTGAGCGAGGCGTACGGGTCCTGGAACACGATCTGCATCGCCGCGCGGTAGCGCTGCAAGCCGGCGCGGCCGAGGCGCGTGAGCTCCTCGCCCTGGTAGCGCACGCTGCCCGCGCTTGGCCGGATAAGCTGCAGGATCGCCTTGCCGACGGTGGTCTTGCCCGAGCCCGACTCGCCCACCAGCGCCAGCGTGCGGCCTTCGGCCACCGCCAGCGACACGCCGTCCACCGCCTTGACGTAGCCGACGGTGCGACGGAACACGCCGCGGCGGATCGGGAAATGCACCTTCAGGTCCTTGACGTCGAGCAGCCGGCGGGCGCCGGCCGCCGCCGCCGCAGCGGGCGCGGCGCGCGAGGCGGCGCGCGGCGCGGCGCGCTCGGTCTCGCGCAGGTGGCAGCGCACGCGGTGGCCCGGCTCGAGCGTGCGCAGCTGCGGGACTTCGCGCGCGCAGCGCTCGAAGGCGAAATCGCAGCGCTCGGTGAAGCGGCAGCCGCCGAATTCGGTCGTCAGCGGCGGCACCTGGCCGGGGATCTGGGCGAGGCTGCCGTCGCGCTGCGCCGCGCCGGGCAGCGCGGCGAACAGCTTCTGCGAATACGGGTGCTGCGGCGCGCGGAAGAACTGCTCGCGCGGCGCGACTTCGACGATCTCACCGGCGTACATCACCGCCACGCGATCGGCCATGCGGGCGACGATTCCCAGGTCGTGGGTGATGAGCAGCAGCGCCATGCCGCGCTCGGCCTGCAGCTTCGCCAACAGATCGAGAATCTGCGCCTGGATGGTGACGTCGAGTGCCGTGGTGGGCTCGTCGGCGATCAGCACCTCGGGGTCGACGGCGAGCGCGGCCGCGATCATGACGCGCTGCCGCTGCCCCCCGGAGAGCTGGAAGGCGTATTCGCCCATGCGCCGCTCGGCCTCCGGGACGCCGACCGAGCGCAGCAGCTCGAGCGTCCGGCGACGCACGGCGGGACCGCGCAGACTGGTGTGGCGCTCGATCACCTCGGCCACCTGCCGGCCGACCGTGAGAACGGGGTTCAGCGCGGTGCCCGGTTCCTGGAAGATCATCGCCGCGCGCTTGCCGCGCACAGCGCGCATGGCCGCCTCGGGCAGCGCCAGCAGGTCCAGCCCGCCCAGGCGCACGCTGCCGCCGGCGATACGGCCCACGTCCGGCAGCAGCCGCAGGATGGAGAGCGCGGTCATCGACTTGCCGCAGCCCGACTCGCCCACCAACGCGAAGCACTCGCCCTTCGCGATCTCGAGATCGACGCCGTCCACGGCGCGCAGCTCGCCTTCGGGCGTGTCGAGCACCGTGCGCAGGCCTGCCAACTCGAGCGCGGCGCTCACACGCGCACCCGCGGGTCGAAGCCGTCGCGCACCGCGTCGGCGAACAGGTTCGCCGCCAGCACCAGCGCGAACATGAAGACGAAGGCGGCGGCGAGCGACCACCACACCATCGGCTCGCGCGCCATCTCCAGGCGCGCGGCGTTGATCATGGTGCCGAAGCTGGTGGTCGAAGGATCGACGCCGACGCCGACGTAAGACAGCACCGCTTCGGCCAGCACCAGGCCGGAGAAGTCCAGCACCAGCGTGATGATGACGATGTGCGCGACGTTGGGCAGGATGTGCCGCGCCAGGATGCGCGCATGCGACACGCCGAAGGCGTGCGCCGCCTGGATGTACTCGAGCTCGCTGAGCTTTAGCGCCTCGCCGCGCAGCAGGCGCGCGAGGCCGGTCCAGCTGGTCAGGCCGAGGATCGCGCACAGGCCGAGCAGGCGCATGTCGGCACGCTGCGCCGTGGTCGGGAACCAGTCGCCGTGGTTGTCGAGGAACACCTGCAGCATGAGCACGAAGGCGGCGATGAGCAGCACGCCGGGGATCGAATTAAGCGTCGTATAGAGGTACTGGATGACATCGTCCACCCAGCCCCTGAAATAGCCCGCGGCGATGCCGGCCATGATTCCCAGGGGCAGGAGCACCAGCGTGGTCACCGTGCCGATGACGAGACTGGTGCGGATGCTTTTCAGCGCCTGGTAGAGCACATCCTGCCCCACCTGGTTGGTCCCGAGAACGTGAAAGCCGTCGGCGAGCATCGCGGCCGGCCCGGCCAACGCGAGAATCGCGCCCAGCGCCGCGGCCGCTGCGCCCCAAGGCACGTTCGGCCAGCGCCGCACGAGCGCGCGGCGCGCGCAAATCAGCACCACGGACCACAGTGCGAAGGCCGCCGCGAGCCCCGCGAGCGCGCGCAAGACAACGTCCTTTCCCCAATCGGCTTCGGCCTCGAGATGCGCGCCGCCATGGCGCAGGCGCGGGAAGTCGCGCGCCGTCCGGCCATCGGGCAGCTCCACCTGCTCCCTCTGGAAGAGCCGCGTGGCAAGCGGCGCCGAATAGGTCTTCTCGAAACGCTCGCGCAGCGGCGCCAGCCCGAGATCGAGCAGCGAGCGCGCCTCCACCGAGTAGGCGACGGGCGCGCCGGCGTCCCGAGCCGGCAGCGCCGGCCGGTAGTGCAGCGAATCGAGCAGGCCCACAAGGATGTAGCACGCAAGAACCACGGCCGAGGCCACTGCGGTGCGACTGCGGAATACGCGCGCCCAAGGCGCGGCGAGGTGCGCACGGCGGCGGCTGTACCAAGCGAAGGACGCCACCGCCAGCACCAGCAGCCACACCAGGAAATCGGTAGCGAGGACGACCGGCACGCTAGGCGAGCCTCACGCGTGGATCGACCAGCGTGTAGGAGATGTCGGTGAGCAGCAGCCCGACGATGTAGAGCACAGAGCCGATGAACACCATGGACCGCACGACGGCGAAGTCCTGCGCTTGAATGGCGTCGATCGTATAGCTCCCGAGCCCCGGGATGCCGAAGAACGATTCCGTAATCAGGCTGCCGAGGAAAAGCGTCGGGATGACCACCACCACCCCGGTCAGGATCGGGATGAGCGCATTTTTCAAGACGTGACGGAACATGACCACACTTTCCGCAAGCCCTTTCGCCCTGGCCGTGCGTACGTAGTCCTTGCCCATCTCCTCGAGGAACAGGGTGCGATAGAAGCGCGTGCTGCTGCCAAACGCCCCAATGACGCCGATCAGCACCGGCAGCACGAGAAACTTCGCGGCGTCCACGCCGCCCTCGTAGCCCGAGATCGGCACCAGGTGCCACAGCTTGGAGATCAGGTACTGTCCGCCGATGATGTAGAACAGCGAACTGATCGACATCATCGCCACGCACAGGACCACGCCCCACAAGTCGAGATAGGTGGCGCGGAAGAACGCCATGCCCAGGGCGAAGGTGATGTTCACCATCAGCCCGACGAGAAACACCGGCACGGCGAGCGCCAAGCTCGGACCCATGCGCGTACGGATCTCGTTGAAGATGTCGCGATTGTCCTCGGCGCGGCCAAAGTCCAGGGCGAACAGCTTCACCGACTTGTCGAAGAAGATCGTGTCGGTGAACTTCTTCGTTCCGGCGGCCGGCGCATTCCACAGGAGCGGCCGATCGTAGCCGCGCTCGGCCTTCCACTTCGCGATCGCCTCCGGCGTGACGCGCTTCACGCCGAGCTGCAGGCGCGCCATGTCGTCGGGCGTGTTGACCAGGAAGAACAGGGCGAAGGTGAGCAGGTTGATGCCGACGAGGATCGGGATCGCGTACAGCGTGCGCCGGAGGATGTAGCCCAGCATCAGACGGGTGTCGCCGCCATGCGCTCGCGGCGCCGGTAGCTGGCGAAGGCCGGAATCACGCCCAAGGCCAGCAGCGCCAGAATCAGCAATGCCGGCCAGATCACTGGCTGGTTCCATTCACGCCGCAGCGCCGCGCGCCTGTCGACATCGAGGCGCAGGTACTTCAGGTTGTTGCGCGCCATGTTGTTCGGCTTGCCATTCATCATCCAGGCATGCGACAGGCCGTAGGACACGGGGTGGTAGCCGCCGATCCAGGGCGCATCGCGCCGCGCGATGTCCACCATGCGGTCGATGGCCGCCTGGCGCGCAGGGGAGCTGGGCATGCTCTTCATGCGCTCGAACAGCGCGTCGTATTCGGCATTCACGTAGTTGCTGGAATTCTCGCCCTGCGTGCCCACGCGCGCCTGCGGCCCGTAAAGGAGAAAGAGGAAATTTTCCGGGTCGGGGTAGTCCGCGTTCCAGCCCCAGATGAATAGCTGCTGGCTGCCCTTCCGGATCTTTTCCTGGAAGCGGTTGTAGTCGGTGTCGCGGATCTCGAGCTGCAGGGAGATCTTCGCAAACTGGCGGCGCCACCAGTCGAAACGCGGCTTGTCGCCGGGACCGCTGCCCACCGTGTCCAGGTACAGCACCAGCGGCTGTCCGGTCTTCGCGTCGCGGCCGTCGGGGTAGCCCGCCTCGGCGAGCAGCCGGCGCGCCTCGGCGAGCGGCCGGCGCTGCGCGCGGCCGTCCTCCCAGACGTGAGTGATCGGATTGATACCCTCGCGCCCGGTGCGCTGGCCGAAGATGCCGGGCGCGAGCGGGTCCTGCGCCACCTGGCCGCGGCCGTTGAGGAAGATAGAAATGAACTCCTCCCAGTCGACGGCGATGGCGATCGCCTGGCGCAGCTTGCGCGCGCGCTCGGACGGGCCGCCGACCACGGCATCAAGCCAGTTGACGCCGAAGTACCGGATGCTGGTGTCCGCCGAGGTGCGCAGGCGGATGCCCATCGCCTGCATCTCCGGCGTCAGCCCGACCTCGCCGCCCACCGAGACGCGCACCGCCTGGTCGAAGGTGTCGCTCGGGATCGCCGAGGAGTCGTAATAGCCCTGCAGGAACTTGTTCCAGTACGGTATGTCTTCCTTCTCCCGAGAAAACACGACGCGGTCGACGAACGGCATGGTCTTGCCGGCGTCGGCGAGCAGCCCCTCGGCGGCGTCGCCCGGCGCGCCGGCCGCGGGATAGGGCTCGCCGCGGAAATTCGGGTTGCGCTCGAGCACCATGCGCGCGTTCGG